>JAWWBD010000091.1:0-11243 GCA_033721115.1 Woeseiaceae bacterium
CTGACCGACGGCCAGCTCGAGTGCATCCACAAGCGCCGCTACGTCGGGTGGGCGAGGGACTACGCGGCGGTGCTGGCCGAGCGCTACGACTACCCGCACGCCCGGGCGCTGGACCGCGAGGAGACCCGGGCGCTGGTTGCGACCGACGATTTCCTCGAAGGACTGTGGGATGGCGGCGCGATGACGCTGCATCCGTTGAATTACGCACTGGGTCTCGCAAGGGCGGCGCAGGCAGCGGGCGTGAAGATTTTCGAACGGTCCCGCGTGACCGGGTACAGCCACAGTGACCCGGCGACGGTGCAAACGGACCGCGGTTCCGTCGCGGCGCGTTTCGTCGTGCTGGCCTGCAACGCCTACCTGGGCCGGCTGGAGAAGCGCGTGGCGGGCAGGATCATGCCCATCAATAACTTCGTCATCACGACCGAGCCGCTGGGCGAAGCGCGCGCGCGCGAACTGATCGCCGGCCGTTTCGGCGTGCACGACACGCGCTTCGTCGTCAACTATTTCCGCCTGACGGCCGATCACCGGCTGCTGTTCGGCGGCGGCGAGAATTATCGCAAGGGCTTTCCGCGCGACATCACCGGCTTCGTCCGGCCCTACATGCTGCGACTCTTCCCGCAGCTCGACGACGTCGCCATCGATTTCGCCTGGGGCGGTGCCGTCGGCGTGACGGTCAACCGGCTGCCGCACTTCGGGCGCCTCGAGCCGAACGTCTGGTTCGCGCACGGCTTTTCCGGGCACGGGGTGCCCACCGCCAACTTCGCCGGGGTCGTGCTGGCGGAAGCGATCACCGGCCAGGCGGCGCGTTTCGACGTCTTTGCCGGGCTGCCGATCCACACGTTCCCGGGCGGCACGCTGCTGCGCTACCCGGGGATGGTGCTGGGGATGCTGTACTACTCGCTCAGGGACCGGTTCTGAGTCGCGTCAGGGCGAGTTTCGTTCCGGATAGGTCAGCGACATCATGTATTCGACGGCGCGTTCGACCGTCGCTTCGTCGAGATCCTGAGCGCCGCCTTTGGCCGGCATGCCGAGGTAGCCGTCGGTCGCGTGTTCGAAGAGCACGGCCTCCCAGAGTTCGGAGCGACCCGCCCAGGCTTCTCGGTCGCCGGTTTTCGGCGCCCCGTTCAATCCTTCTTCGTGGCAGCCGGCGCAGACCCGTTCGTAGGCTTCGATGCCGCTGTCGATCGTCGTATCAGCGGTCATTCCGGGGCGCGTTCCGGCGGGTGAGTCCATGCCGGCCTGGCCGCAGCCGGCCGCCCACAGCACGAGCATGATCGGGGTATACCGATTCAAGGGCAGACCTCCTCGTGTACAGTATGTTGCCCGGACCCGCCGGGTCCCATTGTGGATGATGCCTATGGCCGTGCGGCCCATACTCCGGATCGGCGACCCGCGGCTGCGGGAGACGGCCGCGCCCGTCGACGCGTTCGGCACGCCCGAGCTCGAGGCGCTCATCCGCGACATGTTCGACACGATGGCCGCGGCCGACGGCGCGGGACTCGCCGCGCCGCAGATCGGTGTGCCGCTCCGGGTCATGATCTTCGGCGTCGAGTCGACGCCGCGCTATCCTGATGCCGAGGCCGTGCCGACGACCGTGCTCGTCAACCCGGAGTTCGAGGTGCTGGAGGATCGCCCGCAGGGCTTCTGGGAAGGCTGCCTGTCGGTGCCCGGGATGCGCGGCTGGGTCGAACGGCCCGGGCGCATCCGCTACCGCGGTTTCGACATCGAAGGCACGCCCATCGAGCGCGAGGCTAAAGGCTTTCACGCAATTGTCTTCCAGCACGAAGTCGATCATCTCGACGGCATCCTCTATCCCGATCGTCTCGCAGACCCGCGCCGCTTCGGCTTCGTCGACGAGCTGGCGGCGGCCGGGCTGATCGCGGCGTGAGCGCACGATGATTCCCGGGGTCTCGGTCGCGGTCGTGACGGGCGGGGCCCGCGGCATCGGGGCCGCGCTCAGCCGGCGCCTTGCGGCCGACGGCGTCCGGGTCGTCGTTGCCGATCTCGACACCGAGGCGGCGGCGGGGGTCGCAAGCGAGATCGACGGTGTCGCCGCCGGTCTCGACGTCGGTGACGAAGCGGCGCTCGCGGCATTGATCGACGACGTGGAAGAGCGCGTCGGGCCGATCGACCTGTTCGCGTCGAACGCCGGCGTCGTGTTCGGCGACGGGCCGTCCGGCTCGGCGTCCCCGGACGGCGTGCTCGCGGAAGTCGAGGACCGCTGGGCGATCTCGTGGCGGGTCAACGTCATGGCCCACGTCTTCGCCGCGCGGGCCATGGTGCCGCGCATGGTCGCGCGGGGCGGCGGCTACCTCGTCAACACGGTGTCCGCGGCGGGACTCCTGTCGTCGATCGGTGATGCCTGCTACTCGACGACCAAGCACGCGGCGCTCGGATTCGCCGAGGCCGTCGCCATCCGGCACGGCGACGAAGGAATCCGCGTGTCGGTCGTCTGCCCGCAGGCCGTCGCGACCCGCATGCTCGATCTCGCGACGGGGCCCGGCGCGGACGAAAACGTGTTCGGCGGCGCCGACATCGACGGCATCGCGACGCCCGGGGAGGTTGCCGAGTGCATCGTGACCGGCGTCGCCGAAGGCCGGTTCCTGATCGTGCCGCACCCGGAGGTCGTCGGGTACTTCCAGCGCAAGGCGGCTGACTACGATCGCTGGATCGGTGGCATGCGCAAGCTGCGCCGGAAACTAGCGGAGTCTTAAGACCACCTTGCCGAGCGCGCGGCGGCCGGTAATGGCGCCGAACGCGGCCGCATAGTCTTCGAACGCGAACACCTCGGTCACGCGCGGCGCGATCTTCCCGGCCTGGATCAGCCCGGCGAGCTCGCGCATGTTCTCGAGCTGCGTGTCCGGGTTCTTCGCGGCCCAGGTGCCCCACCAGACGCCGACGATGCTCGCTTCCTTCAGCAGGGCGAGGTTGGCCGGAAACTCAGGGATCTCGCCGCTCGCAAAACCGATGACGAGGTAGCGTCCGTGCCAGGCGGTACCGCGCAGCGCCTGCTGTGCGAGCTCGCCGCCGACCGGGTCGACGACGACGTCCACGCCGTCGTCACCTGCGAGTTCCTTCAGGGCTTCGCGGAGCGGGGTCGCCGAGTAGTCGATGGTCTCGTCGGCACCGAGCGAGCGTGCAAAGTCGAGCTTTGCCCCGCTGCCGGCCGCGGCGATGACCCGTGCGCCCATCGCTTTCGCGATCTCCACGGCCGCGCTGCCGACGCCCCCGGCAGCGCCGAGGACCAGCACGGTTTCGCCGGCCTCGAGCGCGGCCGACTGCTTCAGCGCGTGGTACGCCGTGCCGTAGGTGACGGAGAAAGCGGCCGCGTGTTCGAAGTCGAGGCCGGCCGGGATCGGCATCGTCGTGTGCTCGTCGGCCAGGCACTTCTCGGCGAACGCCCCGCCGCGGGTCGCGACGATGACCCGGTCGCCGGGGCGGAACAGCCGGACGCCGTCGCCGACCGCGGCGACCACGCCCGCTGCCTCGTTACCGGGCACGAACGGCGGTGGCGTCTTCACCTGGTACCGGCCGGCGATCACCAGCACGTCCGGGAAGTTGATGCCGGCCGCGGCAACGTCGACGACGAGCTGGCCGGGTCCCGGTTCCGGGTCGGGCCGTTCCTCGATCGCGAGCGCTTCGGGCGGGCCGTACGCGTTGCAGACCAGTGCCCGCACCTAGAGGACTTCGAACAGCGACGCCGCGCCCTGGCCGCCGCCGATGCACATCGTGCAGACGACGTATTTCGCACCGCGGCGTTTGCCCTCGAGCAGCGCGTGGCCGACGAGTCGTGCGCCCGACATGCCGTAGGGATGGCCGATCGAGATCGCGCCGCCGTCGACGTTCAGCTTCTCGCCCGGGATGCCGAGCGTGTCGCGGCAGTAGACGACCTGCACGGCGAAAGCCTCGTTCAACTCCCAGAGGTCGATGTCGTCCATCGTGAGGCCGGTGCGCTCGAGCAGGCGCGGCACGGCGAACACGGGCCCGATGCCCATCTCGTCCGGTTCGAGTCCGGCCACGGCGGTGCCGCGGTAGGCCCCGAGCGGCTCGAGGCCGCGCTTTGCCGCGAGTCCCGCTTCCATGACGACGCTCGCCGACGCGCCGTCGGACAGCTGGCTCGCGTTGCCGGCCGTGATGAAGCCGCCTTCGCGCACCGGCTTCAGGCCCGCGAGCGCCTCGAGCGTCGTCGACGGCCGGTTGCCTTCGTCTCTCTCGAGCACGACGTCCTCGAACGACACTTCGCCCGATTCCTTGTCTATGACCCCCCTGGTCGAGGGCAGGGGCACGATCTCCGCGGCGAAACGCCCGGCCTCCTGCGCCGCGGCCGTGCGCTGCTGCGAGAGGAGCGCGTATTCGTCCTGGGCCTCGCGGCTGATGCCATAGCGCCTCGCGACGACCTCGGCCGTGTCGATCATCGGCATGTAGATGTGCTCGTGTTCGGCGACCAGGCGCGGGTCGGACGCGCGGTGCATGTTCATGTGCTCGTTCTGGACCAGGCTGATCGACTCGAGTCCGCCCGCAGCGATGACGTCGACGCTGTCACAGACGATGGTTTTCGCCGCGATCGCGATGGCCATCATGCCGGACGAGCACTGGCGGTCGACGGTCATCCCTGCCGTGGTGACGGGCAGGCCGGCGGCGAGCGCGACCTGGCGCGCGATGTTACGGCCCTGGGTGCCCTGCGGCAGCGCGCAACCCATGATCACGTCCTCGACTTCGGCGGGCTCCAGCCCGGCCCGGGAAACGGCGTGGCGCACGGCATGGCCCCCGAGCGTCGGCGCCTCGGTATTGTTGAATGCGCCGCGATAGGCCTTGCCGATCGGCGTGCGCGCGGTGGATACGATGACGGCTTCTCTCATTTTTCGTAATTCCCTGCAGTTTCGTTTTCGGGGTCAGAGCCCTTTTGAAAAAGGCTCTGACCCCTTTTTGTGGGCGGCGGCGTCATCCGTCCCGGTCGGGTTTCAGCTCGTGGCGGGCCACGACCATGCGGTGCACCTCGTCGGGGCCGTCCGCGAGCCTGAGCGTACGCGCGTTCGTGTACATGGCGGCCAGCGGGAAGTCCTGCGAGACGCCGGCGGCGCCGTGAAGCTGGATCGCGTCGTCGATGACGGCGATCGCGACGGCCGGCACGGTCGCCTTGATCTTCGAGATCCAGACCTGCGCCTCGGCGACGCCGGCCGTGTCGATGACGTGGGCCGTCCGGAGCGTCAGTAACCGGGCCATGTCGATCGCCATGCGCGCGTTCGCGATGCGGTCGTAGTTGCCGCCGAGTTTCGCGAGCGGTCTGCCGAACGCGCTGCGGGCCATCGCCCGCTCGCACATGAGTTCGAGGGCGCGCTCGGCCATGCCGATCGCGCGCATGCAGTGATGCACGCGCCCGGGCCCGAGCCGGCCCTGCGCGATCTCGAAGCCGCGCCCGCGCCCGAGAATGATGTTGTCTTTCCGCACGCGCACGTCGGTCAGCCGGAGGTGCATGTGGCCATGCGGTGCGTCGTCGTGGCCGAAGACGTGCATGGGCCGGACGATCTCGACGCCCGGCGTGTCCATCGGCACGAGGATCTGGGAATGCTGTGCGTGGCGCTCGGCGTCCGGATCCGTGCGCAGCATGCAGAGCATGATCCTGCAGCGCGGGTCGCCAGCGCCGGAGATGTAGGTCTTCTCGCCGTTGATGACCCACTGGTCGCCGTCGAGCACTGCGGACGCCGAGATGTTGGTCGCATCGGAGGAGGCGACGCCGGGTTCGGTCATCGCGTAGGCGGACCGGATCCGGCCTTCGAGCAGCGGCTCCAGCCACGCGGCTTTCTGTTCCGGCGTCCCGTAGCGCTCGAGGACTTCCATGTTGCCGGTGTCCGGCGCGCTGCAGTTGAACGCTTCCGCCGCGAGCTGCGCGCGGCCCATCTCCTCGGCCAGGTAGGCGTAGTCGACCGTCGTCAGGCCGGAACCGCGCTCGCTGTCGGTGAGCCAGAAGTTCCAGAGACCCTGCTTGCGGGCGGCCGACTTGAGCCCGTCGAGAATCGCCTGCTGCCCGTCGGTCAGCAACCAGCGGCCGCCCGTATCGAGTTCGGCGAAAAATTCCCCCTCCACGGGCAGCACCCGGTCGCGGATGAACTGCCGGACGGCGGCGATCAGCGGCTTGACGCGCTCGGAAGGGCCCAGGTTCATAGGTTGCTTGGTTGTTATCCGGCCGGGGAACGGTACACACTACACAAAAAGCTTGAGGACCAAAATGACGGGCTTACCGAGGCGCATCCTGGCGGTGCTGGCGCTGATCGTCGCCGTGCCCGCGGCGCACGGCGAGCCGCTGACCGTCGCGGTCGCGAGCAACTTCCGGCTGCCGGCAGCCGAGATCGCCGAGCGCTACACGGCAGAAACGGGGCAGGACGTCCGCCTGAGTCCGGGGTCCACGGGCAAGCTGTACGCACAGATCGTCAACGGGGCACCCTACGACGTTTTCCTCGCAGCCGACCGGCGCCGGCCGGCGCTGCTCGAGGAGGCCGGCCGCACGATGCCCGGCTCGCGCCGGACCTACGCGGTGGGGCGCCTCGTGCTCTGGTCACGGAATCCGGAATTCGCCGATGCCGACTGCCGCGCCCGACTCGCGGACCCGGCCGCCGGGCGGCTCGCGATCGCGAACCCCGAGATCGCGCCCTACGGCAGCGCCGCACGACAGTTCCTCGTCGCGGCAGGGCTGTGGCAGCAGGTCGAGTCCCGCGTCGTCTACGGCGAGAGCATCGCGCAGGCGCTCGCGTTCGCCGCGACCGGTAACGCGTCGTTCGGCCTCATTGCGCAGGCACAGGCGCGCGACCCGCGCCTGCCGCCCGCGACCTGTCACTGGCTCGTACCCGCGGCCCTGCACGAGCCCATCGCGCAGGATGCCGTCGCGCTGCAACGCGACGGGGTACACCCGGCCGCTGCCGGGTTCGTCGCATTCCTGGGCGGCAGCGTCGCCGCCGGCATCATCGAGCGCTACGGCTACGAGGCACCGCGGTGAACCTGGGTCCGCTCTGGCTTTCGGTCCAGCTCGCCGCAATCACGACGCTGATCCTGCTCGCGATCGCGACGCCGGTCGCATGGTGGATCGCCCGCACCGACTCGGGCGCGCGGCCGGTCGTGCAGGCGCTGGTCGCGCTGCCGATCGTGCTGCCGCCGACGGTCATGGGTTTCTACCTGCTGATCCTGCTCGGCCCGGCCGGCGCGCTGGGACAGTGGTGGGTTTCCCTCACCGGCAATGCGCTGACCTTCACTTTCACCGGTCTCGTCATCGCGTCGCTGGTCTACAGCCTGCCCTTCGCGGTGCAGCCGCTCGTGACGGCTTTCGAAGGCGTCGACCGGCGCGATCTCGAGGCGGCACGGACACTCGGCGCGACCCGCCGCGATGCGTTTTTCAGCATCGCGTTGCCGCAATCCGCCCGCGGCTACTTCGGCGCAGCCGTGTTGAGTTTCGCGCACACGCTGGGCGAATTCGGCGTCGTGCTGATGGTCGGCGGCAACATTCCCGGCGAGACGCGGGTGATCTCGATCGCGATCTACGACGAAGTCGAATCGCTCGACTACGCCGCGGCACACGGGCTGTCGATCGTGCTGCTGGTGCTCGCATTCACGATGCTGCTCTCGATGTTCCTCCTGAACCGGCGCTGGCGCACGCACTGACGGACCGGCTGGAGTTGAGCTGCTCGCTTGCGCGTCCCGGGTTCGGCCTGGACGTGGATCTCGCGCTGCCGCTGCGCGGAGTCGCCGGGCTGTTCGGGCCGTCCGGCGCCGGCAAGACGACGCTGCTCAGGCTCGTCGCGGGACTCGAGCGGCCCGACGCCGGCCGCCTGGTCGTCGCCGGCGAGACCTGGGACGATCCGGCCGCGGGCGTGCGTCTGCCGCCGGAGCTGCGCGGCGTCGGCTACGTGTTCCAGGAGCCGCGTCTGTTCGGGCATCTCGACGTGCGCGCGAACCTCCGGTACGGCGCGTCCCGGCGCCGGGGCCGGAGGCCCGAGGCGGATTTCGACGGCATCGTTCAGCTGCTCGGACTGGAGGACCTGCTCGAACGCAGCCCCGCGCGGCTGTCGGGCGGCGAGGCACAGCGCGTCGCGATCGGGCGGGCGCTCTTGTCGGCGCCGCGGCTCCTGCTCATGGACGAGCCGCTCGCCTCGCTGGACGCGGCCCGCAAGGACGAGATCCTGCCGTTCCTGGACCGGCTCCACGCTGACGTCGCGACGCCCGCCATCTACGTCAGCCACTCGATCGAAGAGGTCTGCAGGCTCTGCGACCAGCTCGTCGTGCTCGACGACGGGCGCGTCGTCGCCGACGGCGACCTGCAAGAGGTACTGCTCGGCCTCGATTCGCCCGAACTCGGCGCCGAGGCCGGTGCCGTCGTCGTCGGCGAAGTGGCCCGCTACGATGCCGATTACGAGCTCACGCACGTGACGTTCGGCGGGGGCGAGCTGCGCGTGCCCGGCCGGCACGGCGAACCCGGCAGGTCGATCCGGCTCCGGATTCGCGCCAGCGACGTGAGTCTCGGTCTCGATCTGCCGGCGCAGACGACGATACTGAACGTTTTGCCGGCACGGATCGAAGCGATCGACGGCGCAAGCGGCCCGTCGAGACTCGTGCGGCTGGCGGTCGGTGATGCCCGGTTGCTCGCGAGGATCACGCGCCGTTCGATCGAGGAGCTCGGACTGGCCGTCGGGCAGGCCGTGCACGCCCAGGTGAAGGCGGTCGCCGTTCGCGAGCCTTAAGCGGCGTTCGGGGCGCCGGCAGGTTTCAGTCTGCCGCGCGAATCGAGCACGCCGCGCTCAATCGCCGCATCGATCGCGAGTAATCCGCTTTCGCGGTGCGGGCGAATCCAACGACACTTTCGGGCGGTTCACGGGCGGAGCGCAAAAGCCTCCATGAACCGAGCGAGCTCGGCCTCGCTGCCGTCTGCCAGCAACCCGGCCGGCGGGCGCCGATCGACGAACAGGTCGCGTACGGTGCCGTCGATCGTGAGGTCCGCATCCGCCGTGCTGCCGAGCCCGATCGAGATGCGACCCGGCGCGAGCAATGTCCAGCCTTCGAAGTCACCGGCCCGGAACTGCACCGCCAGCGGCGCGCCGTGAAACCGGTCCGACTGGAATGCGCTTTTCAATGCGAGCAGGTCCCAGTCGTGCCGGTGATGCGCCGCGTCGTCCCTGGCGGGGAGGTGCACGAGCCCCCAGCGGATCAGCGCGAGTATCGCCGGCTCCAGCGCGGCGCCGCGTGGTGTGAGGGCATAAACCCGTGATCCGCTCGCCCGGTCGGCGCGCTGTTCAATGACTCCCGCCGCTTCGAGTTCCTTGAGCCGGCCCGCGAGCAGGTTCGGCCCGATTCCTTTCAGCGAGCGCTCGAGTTCGCTGAAGCGCCGCGGCGCGACCAGCAGGTCGCGCAGCAGTAGCAGCGTCCAGCGCTCGCCCAGCAGGTCGGTCGCACGCGCCAGCGCGCAATCCTGCCGGTAACTGCGTTTGCCCATGGTTGACGAGCCTAGCAAAAAGCTATATCTTTTTAAAGTACTATATATTTTTAAAGTGAGGTGCGAGATGCAGCATGGTCAGAGACTCCTGCTCGGAACCCTGCGTACGAACGCCGCGTTCTCGGCCGCCTCGGCGGTCTTGTTGCTGCTGGGCGGCCCGTGGGTTGCCGCCCAGCTCGGGCTGCCCGGCGCGGCGCCCGTTTACGTGACGGCCGGGCTGCTGCTGGTGTTCGCGCTGCAGCTGGCGAACATCGTGCGGACCGGCGTCGTCCGGCGCTAGGAAATCTCCGCCATCATTGCCTGCGACCTCGCGTGGGTGGCCGGCAGTGCGGTGTTCGTGGCGCTGTACTACCCGGCGCTGACGGCGACCGGCCTCCTGCTCGTCGACGCGGTTGCGCTGATCGTCCTGGTTTTCGCCGTGCAGCAGATCCGGGGCCTCAGGCGCATCGACGCACTGCCTGGCTGAAAGGCCCTTTCCGCCGGCTACAAACTGTTGCAAATAACGCGGCGCGAGTGCTTGACCGCCGCAAGCAGAGGACGGAACCATATAGCGCGTCAGATCGTGTTGTGCAGGTGTGCACTTCGCAGGGCATTCACGGAGGAAAATGATGAGCACTTCAGGAAAGGGCAGCGGCTTCGCTGGAGGGTGTCTGGCGCTCGCCGCAACACTGGCCATGTCGCAGACGGCCGTGGCCGACAGCGGGATTTATATCGGTGCCAGTCTCGGCGGGGCGACGCTTGAGGCAGATCTCGATACGAACGAGTTCCCGATCCCGGGGCTGCCGTCGTCGGTCGACGAGGACGATAACGCGTTCAAGATCTTCGCAGGCTACCGCTTCGACCTTCCCGCGATCGACCTCGGCATCGAAGCCGGTTATGTAGACTTCGGCGAGCCGGAGATCCCGATCGGAACGGAGGAACTCGTGCTTGATACCACCGGTATCAACGTCTGGGGCATCGCATCCTTCGACGCCGGCCTGGTCGATCTTTTTGCCAAGGTCGGCTACATCTTCTGGGACGTCGAGGGCGAGTTCTCGGGTGTATCGGTCAGCGATGACGGATCAGACCTCGGCTATGGCGCGGGACTGGCCTTCGGCCTCGGCCCGGTCAGCATCCGCGGTGAGTACGAGATCTACGACCTCGACGATGCGGACCTGTCAATGCTGTCGTTGGGTGTCGTCTTCCAGTTCGACTGAGTCTTACGCGCGACGAACACGAAACGGACGTCGAGTTCGTCCGCGACCTTGAGCAGGCCGCCGGCCGCCGAGTAGGGCTCTAGGCCGAAGTCCGCGTGCGTGAGCGATGCACTGCCGCGGGCCAGCAGGCGGTCCCCGTCGCGCTCGAATTCGAGCGGCAGGACCAGCTCCCGCTCTTTGCCGTGCAACCCGACCGTCACCCGTAGCTCGCGCTCGCCGGTCTCTGCCAGCGTGACGCGCGCCGACAGTTGTGCCCACGGCGCGAGTTCGGGTTCGAGCACCCTGAGCATGTTGGAATAGGTGCCGGCGATGTCGTTCTCGTCGGGCCCCGCGTCGAGACCGAGCCGGTCCCGGTGGCGGGGCTCGTCGACCGAAAGGTTTCGCAGCGGGAACACGATATCGGCGCGGGACCGCTCGATGTCGTCGAACAATGCGATGAAGCCCTGTACGTCCGTGCTCGCGATCGCGTGGTCATGCCCCAGGTTGCGCATCGCGCCCGCCCGCCCGACGCGCACGAGGATCTGCGAGCGGCCCGGGTCGACCCGGAATACCTCGGCCCCGCTGCGCGCGGC
>JAWWBD010000092.1:0-11116 GCA_033721115.1 Woeseiaceae bacterium
GCCTGTACGACGAGTTCCTGCGCTACCTGGCGCGGACCGGGCTGCCGGTGCCGGCGGGTGCCGTCGAGCGGGACTTCAGCCGCATTCGCGAGCCCGACGCCGGGGTCGTGGCGGCGCTCAAGGCGATCTACGAGAACAACGAGCAATACTGGGACGAATACGAGATGTGCGAGGCGCTGATGGACATCGCCAACAACTTCCATTTCTGGCGTTTCCATCATCTGAAGACGGTCGAGCGCATCATCGGCCACAAGCGGGGCACCGGCGGCTCGTCGGGGGTGGCCTTCCTCAAGAAAGCGATCGAGATCGAGTTCTTCCCGGAGCTGATCCGGGTGCGCACCGAAATCGGGGCCTAGCCGTCCCCGGCGGGCGGTTTGCCCAGCTGTTGCGATTTCGCAAGCAGGCGCTCGACGACTTCGTTGAAGACCGCGTAGTTGCCCGCGTCGATGCCCTCGAGCAGTTCGCGCTCGAAGGCGAGGGCCAGCGGCGCGATCTCGTTGTGCACCTGGCGGCCCTCTTCGGACAGGTTCAGGATGGACCGCCGCCGGTCCGCGTCCGCGAACTCGCGATGGATCCGGCCGTTCTTGATCAGTTTGGTAACGGCGCGGCTGACGGCAACCTTGTCCATCATCGTCCGCTCCGCGACCTCGACCGCAGAGAGCCCGGGGAAGCGACCGAGGATCGCAATTACGCGCCACTCCGGAATCGATACACCGAAGCGCTTCTCGTACGCCTTCGCGATCGTCGTGCTGATCGTATGCGACAGCACCGACAGCCGGTAGGGAAGGAAATCCTCGAGGATCAGTTCTTCGTCCATCGTGCTGCCAACAGTAGCGACTCGGGGCCGCCACCACAATAGAAGGTACTCTAATTGTAGTCGCCCGGGCGCGCGTCCGGATCACGCGAGATGCGGCGCCTTGAGGTACTCGGTCGTCTGCATCTCGACCAGGCGGCTCACCGTCCGCTCGAATTCGAACGCGAGGCGCCGGCCCGTGTACAGCGATTCGAGGTCGGTCGCGGCCGAGAGCACGAGCTTGACGCGCCGGTCGTAGAACTCGTCCACCAGCGCGATGAAACGCCGCGCCGGGTTTTCGTGATCGGCATCGAGAGACGGCACGCCGGAGACGATCAGGGTGGGAAACCAGCGGGCAAGCTCGATGTAGTCGTTCTGGCTGCGGGGTCCCCCGCAGAGTTCGTCGAACGAAAACCAGGCAATGCCCTTGGCACAGCGTTCGGCCCGGATCTCCCGGCCGTTGACGTCCAGCGGATGGTCCTCGAGGATCTCGCTCGATGCCGACTCCTCGAAATAGCGCACGAGCTTCGCTCGTGCCGCGTCATCGTCCGGGGTCAGGTAGGTACCGGCGCGCTCGATGAGCCGCAGCCGGTAGTCCGTGTCGCCGCCGATGTGCACGACGCGCGTCCGGCGCTTGAGCAGGTCGATGGCCGGCAGGAATCGCTGCCGCTGCAGCCCGTCGCGATACAGGTCGTCGGGCGGCGTATTCGAAGTGGCGACCAGCGTGGCGCCTCGCGCGAACAGGCCGTCGAGCAGCCGGCCGAGGATCATCGCGTCGCCGATGTCGCTGACGAAGAACTCGTCGAAGCAAAGGACCCGGGTTGCCGCCGCGATGTCCGCCGCGACCCGGTCGAGGGGGTCCTCGACATCACCCAGTGCCTTCAGGCGTGCGTGCACCTCGTGCATCATCCGGTGGAAATGCACGCGCCGTTTGGCTTCGATGTCGAGCGTCTCGTAGAACAGGTCCATCAGGAAGGTCTTGCCGCGCCCGACGCCGCCCCAGACGTACAGGCCTTTTTCGCCCTCACGGCGGCTGCCGAGCATCCGGCGCAAGAGGCCGGGGCGGTCCTCGGGGCGCCGCGCGAGCCGCTGCTGCAGGTCGGCGAGCAGGTCTACGACGGCCTCCTGCGCAGCGTCGCGCTCGTGACCCTCGCGCTCAAGGCTCCGGGCGTAAGCCTCGCGAACGTTCAAGTTTCCAGATATCCTCTTCGGCGCCGCGGGGAGTCACGGGCGGGGTGACCATTCTATGTCAACAGAACGCGAGTCGATGGAATTCGACGTGGTCATCGTCGGGGGCGGGCCCGCAGGTCTGGCCGCCGCCTGCCGGCTCATGCAGCTCGACGCCAACCTGTCGGTCGTCGTCCTCGAGAAGGGCTCGGAGATCGGCGCGCACATCCTGTCCGGCAACGTGTTCGAGCCGACCGGGCTCGACGAGCTGTTCCCGGACTGGAAGGACAAGGGTGCGCCCGTGTCGACCGCGGTCGTCCGTGACGACGTCTATTTCCTGACCAGCGCCGCAAGGGGCATCCGTACGCCTGGCCTCTTCGTGCCGCGACCGATGCACAACGAGGGCAACTACATCATCAGCCTCGGACGACTCTGCCAATGGCTCGCGGAGCAGGCCGAGGCGCTCGGCGTCAACGTCTTCCCGGGCTTCGCCGCGAGCGAGGTGCTCTACGACGACGCGGGCCGCGTGCGCGGCGTCGCGACGAGCGACATGGGCATCGGCAAGGACGGCACGAAAAAGCCGGGCTACACACCCGGCTACGAGCTCCTCGGCAGGTACACGATCTTCGCCGAAGGCGTCCGGGGCAACCTCGGCCAGGCGCTGATGGAGAAATTCGATCTGCGCAGGGACGCCGATCCGCAGCACTACGGCATCGGCCTCAAGGAGACCTGGGAGATCGAGCCCTCGCGCCACGAGGAGGGGCTCGTCGTGCACACGGCGGGCTGGCCGCTCGACAACCACACGGAGGGCGGCGGCTTCCTCTATCATGCCGCGGACAACAAGGTGTATCTCGGTTTCATCATCGCGCTCAACTACCGGAACCCGCACCTGAATCCCTTCCTCGAGTTCCAGCGCTGGAAGCATCATCCGAAGATCAAGCAATACCTCGAGGGCGGCGAGCGCACGGGCTACGGCGCCCGGGCCGTCAACAAGGGTGGCCTGCAGTCGCTGCCGAAACTCGTCTTCCCGGGCGGCATGCTCGTGGGCTGCGATGCGGGATTCTTAAACGGCGTCAAGATCAAGGGTGCGCACACGGCGATCAAGACCGGCATGCTCGCCGCCGAGAGCATCCATGGGGCACTCGCAGGCGGCGACGCGGGCCAGGGCGAGCTCGACGCGTACGCGGACGCCGTGCGCGACTCCTGGGTGTACCGGGAGCTGTACCAGGCACGCAATTTCGGCCCCGGCCTGCACAAGCTCGGCACGTTCTGGGGCGCAGCGTTCACCTTCATCGACCAGAACGTCTTCCGGGGGCGCCTGCCGTTTACCTGGCGTAACACCGAGCCCGATCACGAGGCGCTCGACGAGGTGCACGAATCGTCGCCCATCGATTACCCGAAACCCGACGGCGTCATCAGCTTCGACCGTCTGTCGTCGGTCTATCTGTCGGGCACGAACCACGAGGAAGACCAGCCCTCGCACCTGAAGCTGAAGGACGCCGCCGTGCCGATCGATTACAACCTGCCGAAGTACGACGAGCCGGCGCAGCGCTACTGTCCGGCGGCCGTCTATGAAGTCGTCGAGGAGGAGGGCGAGCGGGTCTTCCGGATCAATGCGCAGAACTGCGTGCATTGCAAGACCTGCGACATCAAGGACCCGACGCAGAACATCGTCTGGACCGTGCCGGAGGGCGGCGGCGGGCCGAATTATTCGGGCATGTGAGGCCGGATTCATGCGACGCCTGTTGCTCATCCTGGGGCTCGCGCTGCCGCTGGCAGCGTCCGCCGACGAGGCGGCGGGCCCGGCCGTGCCACCCTTATCGGTCGCGACTTTTTCCATCCTCGGCTACGACCCGGAGACCGGCATGCTCGGCGGCGCCGTGCAGTCGCGGGTCTTTTCCGTGGGCAACGGCGTGCTCTGGGGCGAAGCCGGTGTCGGTATCGTCGCCACGCAGGCCATCGTCGACGTCAGCTACGGGCCGCAGGCACTCGAACTGCTGCGCGAAGGCCTGGCGCCGGCCGAGATCATCCGGCAGATCTGGGAACGCGACCCGGACCCTGGCTGGGCGGGCTACGACTGGCCGAAAGCCGGCCGCCAGTTCTCGGTCATGAACGCCGACGGCGTGGTCGCGACCTTCACGGGGCCCGAGGCGAGCCCCTGGGCCGGGCACGAGATCGGCCGGCATGTGAGCGCACAGGGCAATATCCTCGCGGGACCGGCGGTCGTTCGCGACATGGTGGCTGCGTTCGAGGCGACCGCAGGGCACCTGTCCGCGCGGCTGATGGCGGCGCTGGAGGCGGGCCAGGCGGCCGGCGGCGACACGCGCGGCATGCAGTCCGCGGCGATGCTGATCGTCAAGGAGGACGGCGGCGTCTGGCTCAACAACGACGTCGTGCTCAGGCTGCAGGTGGACGACAGCGAGGACCCGATCGCCGAGCTCCGGCGGCTGGTCGACAAGGCGCACGAACGCTTCGGCTGGTAACGCCAGTCCCGGCCGCGGCGGCAATCAAGCGGATCGGAGGTAGCCCATGCCTAATGAAACCCTGCTAAAGGACGCCGAGCGCGTCGCGCGACTCGTCATGATCGTCATCCTGCTGACGGCGGGCACGAGTAAATTCATGAGCGGTGGAAGTTTCGCCGCCTACTACGCGGACCTCTTCCAGGGCGACCTGAGAATCCGGCTGCCGGCCGGTCTGGTGACTGCGTACCTGGCCCTAATCCCCTTGATCGAGATCGGCCTCGGGCTCGCGCTTTTTTTCCGCCGCGTACGTATCGTGGCGATCCACGGCTGGTTCGCATTCATGCTGAGCCTGACGGTAGGCCACTACGTGCTGCAGGAATGGTCCGCAGTCAACGATATGCTCGACTACTTCTTGCTGGGACTCGTCTGCCTGGTGTTACCGGCTCACGATTCGCTGCTGGCCCGCCCCGCGTTCGCCCGCCGAAGCGGGTTGCGACGCGGCCCGCCGGCCTCGCGTTGTTTCATTTCGGCTGCATCCGGATTGCGCCGTCCACGCGGATCGTCTCGCCGTTGACCATGGCCGTCTCGTAGATGTAGCGGACCGTCGCCGCGTATTCGTCGGGGCGGCCGAGCCGGGGCGGGAAGGGCACCTGCCTGCCGAGCGACTCCTGCACTTCCTCCGGCATGCCGGCGACCATGGGCGTCAGGAACACGCCGGGGGCGATCGTGACGACGCGGATCCCGAATTGTGCGAACTCGCGCGCCAGCGGCAGCATCATGCCGACCACGCCGCCTTTCGATGCGGCGTAGGCGGCCTGCCCGATCTGGCCCTCGAACGCGGCGATCGACGCCGTACTGATGACGACGCCGCGCTCACCCTCGTCGTTGGGTTCGTTCTGCACCATGAATGCCGCGGCTTCCTTCGTGACGTTGAAACTGCCGACAAGGTTGACGCGGATGACCTGCTCGAAGCGCTCCGCGGGCCAGGGCCCGTCGCGGCCGAGGGCGCGCCCGGCCGTGGCGATACCGGCGCAGTTCACGGCGAGCGTAATGCCGTCCATCGTCCCGGCTGCACGCGCGATGCTGGACCTGACGGACGCCTCGTCCGCGACGTCGGTGTTCAGGTAGCTCGCGCTGGCGCCGAGCTCCTCCGCGCAGTGCGCGCCGTGCTCGTCGTTGATATCGAGCAGGACGACCTGTCCGCCCGCCCTGACGACGGCCTGTGCCGTCGCAAGGCCCAGTCCCGATGCGCCGCCCGTGATGACGGCTTTCGCGCTGCCGAGATCCATTGTTCGCTCCTTTCTATACGCGTTCGATGCCGATGGCGACCGCCTCGCCGCCACCGATGCAAAGTGATGCGACGCCGCGCCCGAGGTCGCGGGACCGGAGTGCGTTGAGCAGCGTCGTCGCGATCCGGGCGCCGGTCGCGCCGATCGGGTGCCCGAGCGCGCAGGCACCGCCGTTGACGTTGACCTTGCCGTGGTCGAGCCCGACGTCCTCCATCGCCGCCATCGTGACGACGGCGAAGGCCTCGTTGATTTCGTAGAGGTCGACGTCGTCCGGGCTCCAGCCGAGCTTGTCGTGCAAGGACCGGATCGCCGCGACCGGTGCCGTCGTGAACCAGGCCGGCTCCTGCGCGAAGCTCGAGTGGCCGACGAGGCGGGCGAGCGGCCGTAGCCCGCGCCGTTCTGCCTCGGCCGCGGTCGTCAGCACGAGGGCCGCGGCGCCGTCCGCGATCGACGAGGAGCTCGCTGCCGTGACGGTCCCGTCCTTGCGAAATGCGGGCCGCAACCCGGGAATCTTCCCGACGTCGACCGTGCCCGGAATCTCGTCGGCCTCGACCGTGACTTCGCCCTTGCGCGTCGGTACCGTCACCGGCGTCGTCTCGGCGGCAAAGGTGCCGTCGGCGAGGGCACGTTTCGCGCGCGCGACCGACTCGATCGCGAACGCATCCTGCGCCTCCCGCGTGAATCCGTACTTGTCGGCCGTGTTCTCGGCGTAGTGGCCCATCAGCTCGCCGTCGTACGGGTCCTGCAACCCGTCGAAGAACATGTGGTCCAGTACTTCCTGGTGGCCCATGCGATAGCCGCCGCGGGCCTTCGGCAGCAGGTAGGGCGCGTTGCTCATCGACTCGAGGCCGCCGGCGACGACGATCGCCGCGCTGCCGGCAGCGAGCATGTCGCTCGCGAGGATGATCGCCTGCATGCCCGAGCCGCACATCTTGTTGACCGTCGTGCACGGCGTGCCGACCGGAATGCCGCCTGCCAGTGCGGCCTGCCGCGCGGGCGCCTGCCCGAGTCCGGCCGGCAGCACGCAGCCCATCAGGACCTGGTCGACGGCGGCGGCATCGAGGCCGCTGTCCGAAAGCGCCGCCCGGATGGCCGCGCCGCCGAGTTCGGTCGCCGCGGCGCCGGCGAGCGCGCCCTGGAACGCACCGATCGGGGTCCGCCGCGCTGCGACGATCACGACTGGGTCCGCGGCCATTTTTTAATCTCCATTAAAATCGAGGGCGATACTTTGGAATAAATCGCAACCGGACGCAACCGGCCCCGGCGGCTCAGCCGGCGAGCAGATCCGGCTCGTCGAGGACCGCCAGGATGCGGCGGCGCGCAGCCTCGGCGAGGTCCCGCGGATCCGAGAACGGCGGTTCCTCCGGGAGGATCGGCGGCAGGATCCGGATTTCGAGCGGCGCGGGTTTCGGAATCCTGAAGCCCCCGGGCATCATCTCGCGGGTCCCGGAGATCGCGACGGGAACCACCGGCATGCCGCCGCGGACCGCGGCGACGAAGGCGCCCGGCCGGAACCGGCCGAGGCCGGGTTCGGGCCGGAAGGTGCCTTCGGCGAAAAACGCCAGCGATTCGCCGCCCTGGGCGGCGCGGACGATGCTGCGGGCGTCCCGGGCGCTGCCGGCGGCCTCGAAGCGTTCGACGAACCGGGAGCCCGCGCGGCGCAGCAGGAAGTGCACGATCGGGATCCTGCGTACCTCGCCCTTGATCACGAAGGAGAACCGCGCGGGCAGGTAGCCCTTGAGCAGGAAGCCGTCGACATAGCTCGCATGGTTCGCAACGACGACCGCGTGACCTTCGGGGAGGTGTTCGAGTCCGACGACCTCGACCCTGGCCCGCGCCAGCACGAACGGCGCCCGCGCCGCGCCGGTTAAGAGCCGGCCCCGGAGGTCCCTGCCGGGCACGAGTACCGCGACGAGGAGCCCCCAGGCTATGGAGAGCCCGAAGGCGATCAGCGCCCAGACACCCCAGAGTCTTTCCAGCAGCGCCGTGACGGGACCGGCAGTTCGTCTCTCCATGACTTGTTAGGATGCAGCTTGCGGGAACGGGAGCAAGCGGCGGACTGTGACACGTATCACTTTATGTTAATGCCTTTGCCAATCTGTGAAGCTGATCACGCCGCCGGCAGTGCGCGGGCCAGCATACTCAAACCCTTGAAAAATCCGTCGCTTGAGCCCGAGTGTGCTGAATAAGCGGCGACCGCGCAAAGGATTGTGTGGCTTAGCAGATGGAAATTATGGCGCAGACTGACCAAGACAAGTCCGATTCGGCGGCCGTGCAGCGCTCCGAAGAGCTCGTGGACCGCTTCCTCGATGCGATCTGGATGGAGCGCGGTTTATCGAAAAACACGCTCGGCGCCTATCGCGCGGACCTGATGACGCTCGGCCGCGGGCTCTCCGAGCGCAACAAGTCCATCGACAAGGCCAGCAAGGCCGACCTCCTGGATTTCATCGCCGACCGCGTCGAGGGCGGCGCCAAGCCGCGCTCCACGGCCCGTCAGCTGTCGAGCTTCCGCCGCTTCTTTCGGTACATCATGCGGGAGGGCCTGAGGGACTCCGATCCGACTGCCGACATCGAGATGCCGCGCATCGGGCGCTCGCTGCCGAAGACGCTGTCCGAAGACGAGGTCGAGGCCCTGCTCAATGCACCGAACACGGACGAGCCGCTGGGCCACCGCGACCGCGCGATGCTCGAATTGCTCTACGCGACCGGGCTCAGGGTGTCCGAGCTGATCAACCTCAAGCAGTCCCAGGTCAATTTCAACCAGGGCGTGCTCAGGATCGTCGGCAAGGGTGACCGCGAACGGCTGATCCCGCTCGGCGAGGAGGCGCAGCGCTGGCTCCGGGACTTCATCGACGGGCCGCGCATGGAGATCCTGCTCGAGCGGCAGACGGACTACCTGTTCCCGACCCGGCGCGGCAACCGCATGACGCGCCAGGCCTTCTGGCACATCATCAAGCGCTATGCGGAAAAGGCGAGCATCAAGAAGAAGCTCTCACCGCACAGCCTGCGGCACGCGTTCGCAACGCATCTCCTGAACCGCGGCGCCGACCTCAGGGTCGTGCAGCTGCTGCTGGGGCACAGCGACCTGTCGACGACCCAGATCTATACCCACGTCGCCCGCGAGCGACTGAAGGATCTGCACGGCGAACATCACCCGCGCGGCTGATGCTACAATGCCGCGCCCGGGAACCCGCCCCGGGGTCTCCTTGTCTCAAGGCTTGCACCAGGTCACAGGACCCATGATGTACAACGAATTCCCCAAGCTTGCGTCCCTGGCCGGGATCGCGGGCGCGACCCTCGCCCTGTCATTCAGTGCCGCCGTCGCCGCGGATGACGCGGAACTCGAGCAGGTCCGGGCCAAAGTCGCGGAAATGTTCGAAATGATCGAACCCGGCGACGTCTACGTCAGCCCGGTGGACGGCTGGTACACGATCCAGAAGGGTTCGATCGTCGCCTACATCTCGGGCGACGGGCGTTACCTGCTGCAGGGCGACCTGATCGACCTGGACCAGCAGAAGAACCTGAGCGAGGTCGCCCGCAACGACGCACGCCGCGAACTGATGGCGAACCTCGACGAGCAGGAGGTCATCACGTTCTCGCCGGCGAAAGTCCAGTACCGGGTCTCGGTGTTCACCGACGTCGAGTGTACGTACTGCCGCCGCCTGCACAGCCAGATCGACGAATACCTGGCGCACGGCATCGAGGTGCGTTACCTGCTCTATCCGCGGAATGGCCCCGCGTCACGCGCGTGGAGCACGTCGGAGGACGTCTGGTGCGCGAAGGACCGCAACAGGGCGCTGACGATGGCCAAGCTCGACAAGCAGTTCGAGAGTTCGACCTGCGACTCGTCGATCGTCCAGCAGCATTACGTGATGGGTCGCGACGTCGGGCTGACCGGCACGCCCGCCATCGTGCTCGACGACGGCACCCTGATCAGCGGCTACCTGCCGCCCGACCAGCTCAAGGCCCGGCTCGACCAGCTCGCCGCCGACTGACCGCGACCGATCCCCGCAGGCGCGGCCCCTGGCCGCGATCAATCAGCTGCAGGAGCGGCCCATGGCCGCAACCCGGGCTCAGGACTTCGCGCGCCTGAGCTCGTGAATCTGCACGCCGTTGTCGCGGCCCCGGTCCTCGAAATACTTCCTGAGTGCGTACCGGCCGCTTTCGAACGCGATCTCGTCCCACGGAATCTCGTCTTCCGCGAACAGCCGGACCTCGAGACTCTCGCGACCGACGCCGTAATCGCCGAGCAACCGCGCCGTGAAGAACAGGTGTACCTGGCCCGCATCGATGACGTCGACGCAGGCGAACAGGTGACCGATCTCGACCTCGGCACAGGCTTCCTCCAGGGTCTCGCGCGCCGCGCCCGCCGCCGTCGATTCGCCGAGTTCCATGAACCCGGCCGGCACGGTCCAGAATCCGTAGCGCGGTTCAATCGCGCGCTTGCAGAGCAGGATTTTGCCGTCCCGCTCCGGCACGCAGCCGACGACCGGCAGCGGGTTACGGTAGTGCACGCGCTCGCAGGCGCTGCAGACCCAGCGCTCGTGATCGTCGCCGGGCGGAACCCGCCGGATCAACTGCTTCCCGCATTCGGAGCAAAATTTCATCGCGAAAAATTCAAGCTTTGAGATTTGGTGCCGGAGGAGGGAATCGAACCCTCACTTCCTCTCGGAAACCGGATTTTGAGTCCGGCGCGTCTACCAGTTCCGCCACCCCGGCCGGTCGTGGCGGGCGTTGCCGCGCCGCGGCCCCGCCCGGGAGGCGCACAGTATAGGGCGCCCGTTCCCGGGCCGCCAGCCGCGAAAAATCCCCGCTGCGCGACCTTTTCCGGGGCGGGCGCATCTAAGATGGCGAGCCATGAGCAAGTTCACGGACATCGAGATCGACGCGGGCGTGGTCAGGCGGGCTGCGCGCGGCGACGCGCATGCCCACGAGATCATCTACCGCGCCTACGCGGCGCCGGTGTACTCGCTCAGCCTGCGCTTCACGCGAATCCCGGCGCAGGCGGAGGACCTCGTGCAGGAAACATTCATCGAGGTCATGCGTTCGATCGCGCGGTTCCGCGGCGAGGCGAGTCTCGGTACCTGGATCCGGCGCATCGCGGTGTCGAAGGCGCTGATGTTTCTGCGCTCGGCCTGGACTGCGCGCGGCCAGGCGCTGGGCGACGACTTCGCGGACACCGTGGCGGCAGGCGAGTCCGACGGACACCCGGCGACCGAGCCCGATGCCGCGCTCGACCTCGATTCCGCGCTGGCGCGATTGCCGACGGTCGCGCGTACCGTGGTCTGGCTGCACGACGTCGAGGGATTCACGCACAAGGAGATCGCGGAACTGATGGGACGGACCGAGAGTTTTTCGAAATCGCAGCTGTCGCGCGCCTACCAGCGCCTGCGACCGATGCTGAC
>JAWWBD010000093.1:0-10951 GCA_033721115.1 Woeseiaceae bacterium
CCCGTCGACGAGAAGGCGGGCCTGGTCCGGGGCGTCTTCGATTCCGTCGCGAGCCGCTACGACCTGATGAACGACCTGATGTCCGGCGGCCTGCACCGGCTCTGGAAGCGTTACACGGTGGCCCGCGCGGGCGTGCGGCCCGGCCAGACCGTGCTCGACCTGGCCGGCGGCACGGGCGACCTCGCGCGCGCGTTCGCGTCGCGGGTCGGCGACCAGGGCCACGTCGTGCTCGCCGACATCAACGCCGCCATGCTCGAGCGCGGCCGGCGGCGGCTCGTCGACGCGGGCGTCGGTGAGCGGGTCTCCGTCGTGCAGCTCGACGCCGAGAACCTGCCGTTCGCGGATGGAACATTCGACCGCATCACGATCGCTTTCGGGCTGCGCAACGTCACCGACAAGGCGGCGGCGCTGCGCGCGATGTACCGCGTGCTGAAGCCCGGCGGACGGCTGCTCGTCCTCGAGTTCTCGCAGCCGTACGAGGCATTGCGGCCCGCGTACGACCTCTATTCCTTCCGCGTGCTGCCGCTGATCGGCCGCTACGTGGCCCGCGACGAGGACAGCTACCGCTATCTCGCCGAGTCCATCCGCCGCCATCCCGACCAGCAGGCGCTGGTGACCATGCTGGAAGCCGCGGGATTCGAGCGCTGCCGCTTCGACAACCTCGCCGGGGGCATCGTCGCCCTGCACTCGGGCTATCGCCTGTAGGCCCATCATGCGTGATCCTCTCGCAGCGCTGCTCCGGCCCGTCGCCGACGTGTTGAATCGCAACATCGGCGAGTCGACGCCGGCGCGCGAACTCGCGGCCAAGCTCGACGGGCGTGCCGTCGCGATCCGGCTGCGCGACACGGGCCTCGCGATGGTGTTCCGCTTCGAGGCCGGCGTCGTAGAGCTCGGCACGAACCTCGACCCGGAGCCCGACGTGGCGATCACGGGCTCGCTGCTCACGCTCGCACGGGTTGCGCTCAGCGAGGACGGCGGGCTCGCCGAGCTCGAGGGCATCGAACTTGCCGGCGACGCGCGGGCGGCGCGTGCGTTCCAGGACCTGCTCGCGCACGCGCGGCCGGACCTCGAGGAAGAGCTCTCCCGCGTCGTCGGCGACACGGCCGCGCACGGCATCGGCAACCTGGCGCGCGGATTTCGCGACTGGTTTGTCGACGCGCGGCGGACGATGCACGCGAACATCCGCGAGTACCTGCAGGAGGAGAGCCGCGACGTGCCGAGCCGCTACGAGGTCGAGCGCTTCTCGCGCGAGGTTGGCAAGCTCCGCGACGACGTCGCGCGCGTCGAGGCCCGGATCCGGAAGCTGGAAGACGCATCGTGAGGCGACGCCGGACGATCACGCGCATCGTCGGCATCCAGCGCGTCCTCGTCCGCTACGGCCTCGACGAGATCATCCGCGAGACCCACCTCCTCCGGCCGCTCCGATTCTTCTTCTATCTGCTGCCGCGGCGCCGCCCGCCGACCGCGCCGCTCGGCGAACGGATCCGGCTCGCGCTCGAGGAACTCGGCCCGATCTTCGTCAAGTTCGGCCAGGCTTTGTCGACACGGCGCGACCTGCTGCCGCCCGAGGTCGCCGACGAGCTGGCAAAACTGCAGGACACGGTGCCGCCGTTCCCGGCGGAGGAGGCGATCGCGATCCTCGAGGTCGCGTACGGCCGGCCGCTCGGCGGGGTATTCAGCCGCTTCGACCGCGAACCGTTCGCCGCGGCGTCGATCGCGCAGGTCCATACCGCGGCGCTGCCCGACGGCACCGAGGTCATCGTCAAGCTGCTCCGGCCCGGCGTCGAGGAGAGAATCGAGCGTGACCTCGAGGTGCTGCGCTTCGTCGCCGAGCTCGCCGAGCGCTACTGGTCGCTCGCCGACCGCCTGCACCCGCTCGAAGTCGTGAGCGAATACGAACGCACGATCATCGACGAGCTGGATCTCATGCGCGAGGCGGCGAGCGCGGCGCAGCTCAAGCGCAATTTCGCGGGATCGGACATGCTGCACGTACCCGAGGTCTACTGGGACTTCTGTCGTCCGGAGGTGCTCGTCCAGGAGCGCATCTACGGCATCCCGATCAGCGACATGCAGGCGCTCCGCGCCGCCGGAACGAACATCCAGCGGCTGGCCGAGAACGGCGTCGAGATCTTCTTCACGCAGGTGTTTCGGCACAACTTCTTCCACGCCGACATGCACCCGGGCAACATCTTCGTCATCGTGACGGACCCGGAGCGGCCGAAGTACGCGGCGGTCGACTTCGGCATCATCGGCACGCTGAGCCCCTCCGACCAGCGCTACCTCGCCGAGAATTTCCTGGCCTTCTTCGACCGCGACTATCACCGGATCGCCAAGCTGCACATCGACTCGGGCTGGGTGCCGGAGGGCACGCGCATCGACCAGCTCGAGATGGCCGTGCGCACGGTGTGCGAGCCGATATTCAACAAGCCGCTCGCCGAAATCTCGTTCGCGCAGGTGCTGATGCGGCTCTTCCGCGTGGCGCAGCGCTTCAACGTCGAGATCCAGCCACAGCTGATCCTGCTGCACAAGACGCTGTTCAACATCGAGGGCCTGGGCCGGGAGCTCTATCCGGAGCTCGACCTCTGGAAGACCGCGCATCCCGTGCTCAAGCGCTGGATGCGGGACCAGGTCGGGCCGAAGGCGGCCGTCCGGGATCTGAAGGAAAACCTGCCGCAGCTTAGGCACGCGCTCAGGGAGCTGCCGGCCATCGTCAACTATCTCGCGGAGCGGGCCGCGGCGCCGCCGGGCCAGCGGGCCGGGCGCGAGGCCGCGCTCAACGAACTCCGCGCCGAACTCGCCGCACTGCGCCGGCAGCGCCGCTGGCTCGCAGGCATCGCGATTCTCGCGACCGTCGTCGCCGTCGTCGCAATAGCGGCCGGCCTGGCCGGGGTGTTCGGATGATCCTGCCGCGCCTCGCCCGGCTGATCCTCAGGCTCGGGGGCTGGACGGCCGTCGGCGGCCCGCCCGACATCCGGAAGGCCGTCTTCATCGGCGCCCATCACACGTCGAACTGGGATGGCTTCTGGGCGCTGGTGTACATGGTCGCGTTCGATTTCCAGGTCAGGTTTTTCATCAAGGACTCGATGTTCTGGTTCCCGCTCGGCACGATCCTCCGGCGCTTAGGCGGCGTGCCGCTCGATCGCAGCCGGGCATCGCGTGCCGTCGAGGAGGCGGCCGCGCTGTTCGACGGCGCCGACACGTATTACTTCGGCCTGGCGCCCGAGGGCACGCGCAGCCTGACGCCGGGCTGGAAGTCCGGCTTCTACCGGATCGCGGAGCGGGCCAACGTGCCCGTCGTGTTCGGCTTCTTCTGCTACCGCACGCGGCGCCTCGGCATCGGGCCGATGATCACTTTGACGGGCGACGTCGAAGCGGACATGGCGATCATCCGCTCGTTTTACGAGACGGTCGAAGGGCGCTACCCGGAGCAGGTCAGCCCGATCCGGTTCACGCGCACGCCAAACCGGGCAAATTAGCCAGAAACAAAAAAGGGGT
Source organism: Woeseiaceae bacterium (assembly GCA_033721115.1). Lineage (GTDB taxonomy): Bacteria > Pseudomonadota > Gammaproteobacteria > Steroidobacterales > Woeseiaceae > UBA1847. Next base: position 3,496 of record JAWWBD010000093.1, read on the forward strand.
CAGAGCCCTTTTGAAAAGGGCTCTGACCCCGATCTGTGGACGACTTACAGCCGGAAGTCGACCTGCAGGCCGATTTCGCGGCCCTTTTGCATCGGGCCCGCGGTCCACAGGCCCGCGATCGACGTCAGGTTGCCCCAGTTGGCCTCGTCACCGAGGTTGCGGCCATACAGCGACACCCGCCAGCGGTCGTCCGCCGAGAGATAGTTGATGCTCGCGTTGGTGCGTTCCTGCACGTCGAACTGCTCGGTGTTCGCATCGTTGTAGAAATTCTCGTCGCGATAGCTGTAGTTGGCAGCCAGGTTGACGAGCCCGGCCCGACCGACCGGGATATCCCACGAGAACCCGATGCTGTAGTTCTTGGGCGCGAGCCTCGGCAACTCCTCGCCGATCACCGTGACGGGCGAGCCCGTTGCCATTTCCAGTGCGGCCTCGATCGCCGGGACGAAGGGATCGATGCGATCGTACTCACCGTCCTGCCACCCTGCGGAGGCATTGATCGAGAAGTTGTCCGTCACGAGCCCAACGAAATCGACCTCCAGGCCGTTGATCGTCACGTCGCCCGCGTTGATCGTCGCCTGCAGCACGATGACGTCCGGATCGCCGATGTTGAGTTCGCGCTGCATGTCGTCGATCTCGTTGTGGAACGCGGCGACGTTGAGGCGGATGCGACCGTCGGCAAGATCGGTCTTGACCCCGATCTCGAACGTGTTGTTCTCCTCCTCCTCGGTGGGCCCGGGCGGGATCACGTTGGGTTTCGCGTTCCGGAAATTGAAGCCGCCGGAGCGATAACCCTTCGACCAGAAAGCATACAGCTGGCCGCTGTCGTCGAAGTTCCACTGCACGCCGAGCTTGGGCGTCACGTTGTCCCAGTCGCCGCTCAGGTCGTCGAAGGTGCAGTCGAAGCCCGTGTTGTCGGAACACACGCCCGTGATGATGCTGGCGTCCTTCGACTCCTCGGTGTAACGCACGCCTGCCGACAGCACCCAGGCGTCGTTGACGTAGAAATCGTTGTTCCAGAACAGGCCGAAGTTGTCTCCGCTCATGTCGCCGCCGAGCGCACGCTGCAGGTTGATGCCGGCAGGTGCCGGGCCCAGCGGCGGCGGCAGCCAGATGTAGCGTGCCTCGCGGTACTCGATGTCCTGCTCGAAGTAATAGATGCCGATCGTCGCATCCCAGTTTTCGCGCAGGCGGCCCGACCACCGGAGCTCGTTCGAGACCTGGTCCTGGTTCGTGAAGCCGGGCGCCGCGAAGATCGGCAGGAAGGTGCCGTCGATGTCCGCGGCCGAATCGGCCTCGACCTCGCGCCAGCCCAGGATGTTGGTCACGGTGCCGCCCCAGGCGTCGACGTTGAGCTCGAGCGTCGCCTGGTTCCACGTGATGTCCGTGAACCCGATCTCGTCCGCCGTGGTCGAGTACTCCGGCGTTACACCGGCACGTTGCTCGCTCACGTTTGTCCAGGCCGCGCCGTCACCTTCCATCGAGCCGTTCTCGTAGATGAACGTGATGTCCGCGTCCGCGTTCGGGCTGAACACGAGGGTCGGCCGGACGATCGTCGTTTCCATTGCGCCGACCTGACGCCGGAGTGCCGGCTCGACGTAGAACGGCTGCAGCGGGTGCGGCGCCGGGAATACGGCCGCTGCCGGGATCGGCTGGATATCCTGGTTCGAATTCTCGAAGTAGCCCTGGTCGTCGTCGTAGTAGACGACCAGCTTGCCGGCAACCCGGTCCTCGACCAGCGCCCCTTCGATCGAGGCGGCGATGTTGGTCTGCTCTTCGTCGGTCTGGCCGACGCGGAATCGCGCACCGAACTCGCCGTCCGGGCGCGCATTCCTGAGCAGCACGGCGCCGCCCGTCACGTTGCGGCCGAACAAGAGCCCCTGCGGCCCGCGCAGCACCTCGATGGCCTCGAGGTCGAAGGTGTCGATGACGACGCCGTAGGTCGTGCCGAGATAGACGCCGTCCACGAAGACGCCGACGGTCGGATCGACCGACGGGATCGAGCTGTTGATGCCCTGGCCGCGGATCGAGAAGTTCTGCACGCCCGGGAAGGTCCCGACCGCTTCGAGCTGGACGTTGGGCATGATGTAGCTCAGGTCGTCGAGCTTCCGCACGAACATCGCCTCGATCTGCGCGGCGCCGAGCGCAGTCACGGCAACCGGCACGTCCTGCACGGCTTCTGCGCGGCTGCGCTTGCGCGCGACGGTCACGATTTCCTCGAGCAGCGCCCGGGCGGTACCGCGGCGCTCCTCCGTCGCCTCCGCGTCCTCGCGCTCTTCCTCCTGCGCCAGCGCGGCGGCGGGTAGCGTGAATACAACAATCGCGGTTGCCAGCACCGCGAATCCGGCCCGGACGGCAGCGTCGAGGCGGGCAAAGATTTTGTTTTGGTTAGCGTTTTGCATCGGATTCCCCCTTCCGAGCTGCGGCAAAGAACAAACATGATATGTTGCGGCCATGTCGCGGGCAATACGCAGTTCCGGCAACGACCGCCGCCGCCCCGTGCGCAGCTTCGTGCGCCGGGCCGGGCGCATGACAGACGCCCAGCGCCGCGCCCTCGACGAGCTGTGGCCGCGCTTCGGAATCGACTTTTGCAGCGGGCCGATCGACCTCGACGCGGCCTTCGGGCGCGCCGCGCCCCGGGTGCTCGAGATCGGCTTCGGCAACGGCGACACGCTCGTCGCGCAGGCCCGGCTCGACCCTGCAAGCGACTTTCTGGGTATCGAGGTGCACGAGCCGGGCGTCGGGCACTGCCTGATCGCGGCCCGTGATGCCGGTATCGACAACCTGCGCGTGATCGTGCACGACGCGATCGAGGTGCTCGAGGCCGGTATCGGGACCGGAACGCTCACTCGCATCAACCTGTACTTCCCGGACCCCTGGCCGAAGAAACGCCACCACAAGCGCCGCATCGTCACGCTGGCGTTTCTCGAGCTCTGCGCGTCCCGTCTCGCGGCCGGCGGCTCGCTCAACATCGCCACCGACTGGGCAGGCTACGCCGAACACATCGACGAGACGGTTGCCGCCTCGCCGCACTTCACCTGCGCGGAGCGGCGCGAGCACGCCGGCGACCGGCCGCTCGACCGGCCGGTGACCAAATTCGAGCAGCGCGGGCAGCGGGCGGGGCACCGCATCGTCGACTGGCGTCTCGACAGGACGGCCGACTGATCCGCCTTGCGATCCCCGGCCGCTCGACTATAAGTAAAGGAGACACATCACCGAATCCGCAGGGGATCGATTCATGGGCAGTGCCTTCCCGCCCGTCGGTATCTGGTTCCGCCGGCCCAACGGCGCGATGTTCGAGGTCGTGGCCGTCGACGAGGACGAGGCGACGATCGAGGTCCAGTACTTCGATGGGACGATCGACGAAATCGACTTCGACGCCTGGCCCGGCATGATGCTGCTCGAGGTGCGGGCACCCGAGGACTGGTCGGGTTCCCTCGACATGGACCCCGAGGACTTCACGGGCGCCGACGGCGACGACATGCCGGCGGGTTTCCACGACCCGATGGACTATCTCGACAGCTGAACCGGCACGCGGCCAAAAAGGGCTCTGACCCCTTTTGCGTTTCTGTGCTCAACGTAAAGAAACGGGTCCCGTGACGTAAACCATGCCGTCCTCGACTTCCGCTTCGACGGGGCGAAGCGTCTTGCCGACGCAGGGCCCGCCGACGCAGAGCCCCGTCTCGATCTCGTAGACCGCGCCGTGCGACGCGCAGAGGATCGCGCGCCGGTCTTTCGTCAGGAACGCGTCGGGCATCCAGTTGAGCGGATGGCCGACATGCATGCAGAAATTCTGGTAGGCGAATACCTCGTCGCCCTTGCGCACGACGAAGCCGCGGAACGGCCAGTCGCCCTCGCCGATCGTGAACTCGCGACAGCCGGGGTCCTCGAGGTCCGCGAGCGGGCCGACGGCGATGCGCCGTTCCTCGCTCATTCGGTGCCCACCAGGCGCTCGTGGTGCCGCGCCACGACGACCGCGAGCACGATCGCCGGCAGCCCAAGCGCCGCAGCATAGAAGAAAAAGCCCATCCAGCCGATCGCTTCCTGCACGTCGCCCGAGTACCCGGCCGTGAACTTGCCGAGCAGGCTCATGATGGAGCTCATCAGCGCGTACTGCGTCGCGGTGTACGACTGGTTCACCAGGCTCGACAGGTAGGCGATCAGGACGGTGCCGCCGAATCCCATCGCGAAGTTGTCCGCGCTGATCGTGACGGTCAGCATCCAGATCTCGGCGCCGACGCGGACCATCAGCGCGAAAAACAGGTTGGTGCTGGCGATGAGTATGGTCGCAACGACCAGGCAGCGGGCGATGCCGTACTTCACCACCGCCCAGCCGCCGGCGGCCGCGCCGACCAGCGAAACGATCACGCCGTAAATCTTCGCGACGCTGCCGATTTCCGAGAGGCTGAAGCCGATCTCGATGTAGAAGGGATTGGCGAGGATACCGAGCACGTAGTCGCTCAAGCGGTAGAACAGGATAAACGCGATGACGACGGCGGCGAAACGGCCGAAGCGCCTGAAAAAGTCGGCCAGCGGCTCGATGACGAAACTGCGGAACCAGCGCGCCACCCGGGCATGCGGCGCAAGCCCTGCATAGACGGCGTCGACCCGGTGCACGTCGGGCTCGTCGCACCAGAGCGTCGTCGCGATGCCGACCAGCATGCAGGCGGACATCGCCGTGTAGGCCAGCTCCCAGGAACCGTAGTCGGCGATGTAGAGCGCGCCGGCGCCTGCGACCAGCAGCGCAAGCCGGTAGCCGTACTGGTAGGCGGCGGCGAGCACGCCCTGCATCCGGGCCCCGGCGCACTCGATACGGTAGGCGTCGATAACGATGTCCTGGGTCGCCGACGAGAAGGCGACGACGAGCGCCGTGCCGGCGAAGATGCCGATGGCCAGCACCGGATCGAGGCTCGACAACATGAACAGCGCTGCGGCGATCGCGAGCTGTGCGAGCAGAAGCCAGCTGCGGCGGCGGCCCAGGAGCCGGTGCAGGACCGGCAACTCCAGCGAGTCGACGAAAGGCGCCCAGGCGAACTTCAGGCTGTAGGCGAACCCGAGCCAGGCGAAAGTGCTGATGGTGCTCATCCTGAGGCCCGCGTCGGCCAGCCAGGCCGACAGCGTCGAGTAGACGAGCAGGAAGGGCAGGCCGGCCGAGAACCCCAGCAGGAACAGGACGAGGACCTGCTTGTTCAATAGCCAGCGCCAGCCCGGCGCGTCCTCGGCTGCGCCCGGTATCGCCTCAGTCGCCATAATCCCAATCGTAATCCATGATCAGCGGCGCATGATCGGAAAAGCGCTCGTCGGTGTAGATCTCCGTCCGCAGCACCCGGTCGGCGAGCCCGGGCGACACGACATGATAGTCGATGCGCCAGCCGACGTTTTTTTCCCAGGCCCGGCCGCGGTTGGACCACCAGGTGTACTGGTCGGGCTCCTGCTCGAGCGTGCGGAAGGCGTCCACCCAGCGATACGGCCCGAACACCTTGTCGAGCCAGGCCCGCTCCTCGGGCGTGAAGCCCGAGTTCTTCTGGTTGGCGCGCCAGTTCCTGAGGTCGATCTCCCTGTGCGCGATGTTCCAGTCGCCGCAGATGATCGTCTCCGACCGGCGCCGGCGCAGCCGGTGCAGGTGCTCGGTGAAGGAGTCGAGGCAGCGGAACTTGGCTTCCTGGCGCTCGTCGCTGGACGAGCCCGACGGCAGGTAGACCGAGACGACGTTGAGCCCCGGGAAGCGGGCCTCGATGTAGCGCCCCTCGGCGTCGAACTCGGGATCGCCGTAGCCGCGCACGACGCGGCGGGGCCGGCGCCGCGTGTAGAGCGCGACACCGCTGTAACCTTTGCGGGTCTGCGCGTCCTCATAGAAGCAGTGATAGCCCCTGGGCCGGAAACAGTCGTCGGTGAGCTGGTGCTCCTGCGCCTTGGTTTCCTGGATGCACACGACGTCGGCCGCCTGCCCTTCCAGCCAGTCGAAAAACCCCTTGCGGGCCGCCGCACGAATGCCGTTGGCGTTGAGACTCACTACCCGGAACAATCCACCCCTCCCGTTCGGCTGTGTCATACTGGCGCGCAAAGCCTCGCATCATACGCGAGCGCCGAACAAGACCAACGCAAAGACCGCACCGCAAGCCGCCATGCAGCCCTACCAGAAGGAATTCATCGAGTTTGCGCTCGAACTCGACGTGCTGCGTTTCGGTGAGTTCACGCTGAAGTCCGGGCGCGTCAGCCCCTACTTTTTCAATGCAGGCCTGTTCAACACGGGCTATGCCGCCGCCAGGCTCGGGCGTTACTACGCTGCCGCGATCGCCGCCTCGAAGGTTCATTTCGACATGCTGTTCGGCCCGGCTTACAAGGGGATTCCGCTGGTCACGCTGGCCGCCGCGGCGCTGGCCGAGCACCACGACATCGACGTGCCGTTCGCCTTCAACCGCAAGGAGGCGAAGGCCCACGGCGAGGGCGGGGAAATCGTCGGCGGCGCGCTCGAGGGCCGAGTACTGATCGTCGATGACGTGATCACCGCCGGCACGGCCGTGCGCGAAGCCGCGGGGATCATCACTCGGGCAGGCGCCGAGGTCGCGGGCCTCGCGATCTCGCTCGACCGGCAGGAGCGCGGCCAGGGCTCGCTGTCGGCAGTCCAGGAGCTCCGCCAGTCGCTGGGCATCCCCGTCGTCAGCATCGTCGGCCTCACCGAGCTCGTCGCCGCGCTCGAGGAATCAAGCGAGTACGGTCATTTTCTCGACCCAATGCTCGCGTACCGGAAAAAATACGGCGTCATCGCCTAGAGCTATGATTTAACTGTGATTATCCCGGCGGTTTACAGGGGCGTCCGGCCGGTCTAAGCTGAATTTCTGGGACCTGTTCACGTTTTTCGCTGCGGGATTTCTGTCATAGTCGTCGCCATGCGCTATACCCTTTTCACCGTCGTCACGCTTGCCATGCTCTCGCCGGCAGCGTTCGCGCAGAAGAAAGGCAACATCTTCATCTACGAAGACGAGCACGGGAACCGCGTCATCACTGACCGGCCCCCGCCCGAGGCGAGCGAGCTGCCGAAGGTGATCGTCAACGACGAAGGCGTCCCGGTCGGCCGCGTGCGGGGCAAGAAAACCGAAGAGGAAATCGAGCAGGAGCGGCTCGAGGCCGAGCGCCAGGCCCTCATGGAGGAACGGCGCAAACAGGAACAGGCGCTGCTTTACACCTACCAGAACGTCGGCGAGATCGAGATGCATCGCGACCGGCGCCTCGAGCTGTTCAAGGCGCAGGTCCGGGTCACCGAACTCTACCTGTCGAACCAGCGGCGCCAGCTCGACCTGATGCACCGCGAGCGTAGTTCCTATAAGCCCTACAGCGCCGACCCGGCCGCGCCGCAGGTGCCTGAGGACCTGGTCGAGGACATCCAGGAGACCGAGGCCGTCATCCGCAAGCACGAAGAAAACATCGAGAAGTACAAGCAGGACGAGCGCTCGATCCG
>JAWWBD010000094.1:0-10914 GCA_033721115.1 Woeseiaceae bacterium
GGTATGCGGGACGGCCGCGTCGACATCGTGATCGGGACCCACCGGCTGCTGCAGCACACGAAGGAGTTCAGGGACGTGGGCCTCGTCGTCGTCGACGAGGAACACCGCTTCGGCGTTCGGCACAAGGAAGCCATCAAGTCGCTCCGGGCCGAGGTCGACGTGCTGACCCTGACGGCAACACCGATCCCGCGGACCCTGAACATGGCACTCGGCGGTCTGCGCGACATGTCGCTGATCACGACGCCGCCCGAGGAACGGCTCGCTGTCAAGACGTTCGTCACCGAGTGGAGCGACGTGCTGATTCGCGAGGCCTGCCTGCGCGAGATCAAGCGCGGTGGCCAGGTGTACTTCATTCACAATCGCGTCGAGGATATCGAGGAGGTCGCTGCGCGCGTCGGGAAGCTGGTGCCCGAGGCGACGCTCCGGATTGGCCACGGCCAGATGCCGGAGCGCGAGCTCGAACAGGTCATGCTCGACTTCTATCACCGGCGCTTCAACCTGTTCCTGTGCACGACCATCGTCGAGAGCGGGATCGACGTGCCGACCGCGAACACGATCGTCATCAACCGCGCCGACCGTTTCGGACTCGCCCAGTTGCACCAGCTGCGCGGCCGCGTGGGACGCTCGCACCACCGCGCCTATGCCTACCTCGTCGCCCCGCCCCGCGCCGCCCTGACCGCGGACGCGGCCAAGCGCCTCGAGGCCATCGACTCCCTCGAGGACCTGGGCTCGGGTTTCACGCTGGCGACCCACGATCTCGAGATTCGCGGGGCCGGCGAACTCCTGGGTGACGTGCAGAGCGGACAGATCCAGGAGATCGGCTTCTCGCTCTACACCGAGCTGCTCGGCCGGGCCGTCGAGTCCCTGCGTGCCGGGCGCGAACCGGACCTCGAGGGCCCGATCGATACCGGGGTCGATATCAATTTCCACGTCGCGGCGCTCTTGCCCGAGGACTACGTCCCGGACGTGCACCTGCGCCTCATTCTCTACAAGCGCATCGCGTCCGCGGCGACACCCGGAGAGCTGGACGAACTCCGGATCGAGCTGATCGACCGCTTCGGGCTGTTGCCGGAGCCGGCGAAAAACCTGTTCGCAATCGCGGCCATCAAGCAGCGCGCGCATGCGCTCGGCATCGTGAAGATCGACGTCGCCGACAAGGGCGGCTATCTCGACTTCGGCACCGACAGCCGCATCGACCCGCTCGCGCTCGTCGAGCTGGTGCAAAACGACAGCCGGACCTATAAGCTCTCGGGATCGAACCGGCTCCGGTTCTCCGGCGAGTTCAGTGCCGTCGGGTCCCGCTACCGCGCCGTGGACGACCTGCTCGAGCGCCTCGCGGTGGCGGAACCCCGGCAAGCGGCGCCGGCCCGGGCCGATTCCGGCAGAGGATGACGATGATCAGGACGTTCGGAATACTGCTTTTGATCGGCTCGGCGCCGCTTGCGATCGCCCAGGAAGCCGGCGACGAGGAGCCGCCCGCGCGCCGTTACGCGGTCGAGTTCATCATCTTCGCCTACGCGGAGGACGTCGGGCTCGGTACCGAAATTTTCCCGCCGGAGAAACCGCCGGCAGGCTTGCCGGAACCGCTCGACGGCCGGACCGATGGGCCGGTCGCGGTATACGGCGACCGGGCGGCGGAAGCGCTGCCTGCCGATACACGCCGGGGTGATCCGCGTCCGGACGACGAACCACCGGTGGCCAGCGGGCCCACGCCCGCAGACGTCGACGCCGTACTGCTGCTCGAAGAGGAATACTCGATGGGCAGGATCCTGGCCCAGCTCGAGCGGCTCGACGTCTACGAGCCGCTGCTCTACGGCGGCTGGATCCAGGACGCGCAACCGAAGGAAACGGCCGTGCCGATTCCGCTCGGGTTCTTCGGGCCACCCCCGGCGGGCCTGGCGGGCAAGTTCACGCTGTACCTGGGCCGTTATCTGCACCTGGTGGCCGATTTCGAGCTCGACGGTCCCGCCGCCCCGGCAGCCGATCCCTACGGGTTCGATGCGGTTGCAAGCTACGGGGACGAACGGCGCGGCTGGGATACGTCCACAGCGCCACCGGGTCCGGTCCGATACCGCATCAGCGAGGACCGGATCCTGAAAAACGGGGAGATCCGTTACTTCGATCACCCGAAATTCGGCCTGATCGCCAAGGTGACCCGCATCGAGACGCCGGAACCCGCCGCGGAGCCCCTACCCCTGGTCGGCGGGGCCGGCGAGTAATTCGTCCAGGAAGACGTTCGCCGACTCGACCTCGGCCGGATCCTCGACAGCGGCGACGCGATACGAGACCGTGACGAAACGCGCCACGCTCGAGCGCGGATGATGCAGCCCCAGCTCCCGCACGGACGTCGCGATCCGCCCCGCGAATTCCCGCACCTGCTCGCCCGCGGAGGCATGCGACAGGACCGCGATCTGTGCCCCCTCCAGCCGGCCCACGACGTCGCTCGCACGGCGCAGGCAGCGGCGCACGGCCCGCCCGACGCGGCGCAGGCAGGTATCGGCGGCATGCCGGCCGAACACGTCCACGTAGGCGTCGAAGTCGTCCAGCGTAAAAACGACCAGCGCAAGCGTCGCCTTCTCGCGCGCGGCGACGGCCCAGTCGTGTTTCAGGATCTCGCGGAATGCCGAGTCATTCAGGAGCCCGGTCACCCGGTCCTGGCGCGACAGGTCCTTGAGGTCACGCTTGGCCCGGAGCAGCGCCTGGTGCATTTCGCCCCGCAGCGCACTGCCGGCCCCTGCGCCACCGCGCCAGAATGCGCAATAGAATGCGGCGCCGGCAGAATCCCCGGCGCCGAGCGGCTTCAGCGCGAGCAGGTATTCGCGGCCGGCAACCTCGACCGGGAAACTCGTCTCCTGCCGCGACCGGATCGACTGCGAGATGTCGAGCGCGAGGTCGCGGCCGACCAGCCGCTCGACGACGTCCGCAAACGGCTGCTCCGCAACGCTGTCCCCGGCGACAGCCTGGAACGCGTCACTTGAGAGCACGATCGGCCAGTCCGGGTGGTCTACGCGGATGACGACGAGCGCCTCGCCCGATGCCGCCAGGACCTGCCCGAGGATATCGGCATGCGGCTGACTCATGCGTCGAGCTCCAAAGGCGGCCGGTCACTCTTTTTCTCCAGTGCGGCATGGGCGGCCTGCCAGCGTTCGCTTGCCATGAGCTTCTCGCGATCGACGCGGTCGGTGCCGTGCAGCCGCGCGAGCCGGACCATCGACAGCGGATTCCGGTAGTCGTCAAGCGCCGCCACCGCGCGCTCGGCCGCGCCGCGATCGTTGCAGATGATGACCATGTCGCAGCCTGCCTCGAGCGCCCGCCTTGCGCGTTCGGCCATGCGGCCGTAGCCGCGCGTCGCCTTCATGCTCAGGTCGTCGCAGAACACGGCGCCGCCGAAACCGAGACGCGAGCGCAGTTCGCGCTCGATCCAGAACCGGGAAAAGCCGGCCGGCACGTCGTCCAGCTCGCGATAGACGATGTGCGCCAGCATGACCCCGGCGAGGAGACCGTTGCCGATCAGCCGCTCGTAGGGCCGCATGTCGTCGAGCAGGTCGCCGTACTCGCGCCGGTCGACGGGCAGCTCGACGTGCGAGTCCGGCACGACGGCGCCGTGTCCCGGGAAGTGCTTCGCGACGGCGGCCATGCCGGCGCTGCGCAGGCCCCGGCAGAAGGCCGCGGCAAGGTCGCCGACGGCCTCGGGCCGGGCGTGCAGCGACCGGTCACCGATGATCTCGCTCAGTCCCCAGTCCAGGTCGACGCAGGGCGCGAATGCGAGATCGGCGCCGACCGATCTGAGTTCGGCGGCGATCAGCCAGCCGGCCATCCGCGCGAGTGCCAGCCCGTCCTCGGGATCACGATCGTAGGCATGGCCCAGGGCGCGCATCGCGGGGATGCGGGTAAATCCGTCGCGGAAGCGCTGCACCCGCCCGCCCTCGTGATCGACGGCGACGATGAGCGGCGGCGAGCGGAGCCCGCGAATGGCCGCGATCAGTTCCGTGACCTGCGCCGGGGTCTCGTAGTTGCGCGAGAACAGGATGACCCCGCCCACCGCGGGCTCTACGAGCAACTCGCGATCAGCCGGCGTCAGGGCCGTGCCCTCGACGTCCAGCATGACGGGTCCCAGTGACATGGCGTTACTCAATGCCGGCTGGAGACAAGGTTAGTGCGCCGCCGGCGCAACGTACAACGGCTCCGGACCATATTTACGAAAAATTCGAGATAATGATCGCAATGCATTGGAAAAACTATAATTTATCGAACACTGCGATCGACTCTACATGTGCCGTGTGCGGGAACATGTCGATGATCCCCGCAGCGCTCAGCCCGTAGCCGCCATCGGCGACCAGTCTGCCGGCATCGCGCGCCAGCGTGCCGGGATGACACGATACGTAGACGATGCGGCGGGCGCCCGTCGCCGGCAGTGCCGCGACAACCTCGGCGGCGCCCGGGCGCGCCGGGTCGAGCAGCACGGTATCCCAGCCTTCGGCGAGCCAGCCCGTGGCCGAGTCGACGCGGGTAAGATCAGCCGCGACGAAACGCACGTTGTCGAGCCCGTTGGCCTCCGCGTTGGCGCGGGCCGATGCGACGAGCGCGTCCTCACCTTCGACGCCGAGCACCTCCGCGGCACGCCGCGCGAGCGGCAGCGAGAAGTTGCCGAGTCCGCAATAGAGGTCGAGCACGCGGTCCCCGGGGCCGGGCGCAAGCAGTTCGACGGCCAGCGTGACCAGTGCACGATTGACCTCGGCGTTGACCTGTATGAAGCCCAGCGGTTCAAACCTGTATTCGAGATCGAACGCCGGCAGCGTGTAGCTGAGCGGCTCGAGTTCGCCGGCGGGGTACAGCGCGGCGACCGAGTCGTTGCCGCCCGGCTGCAGGTAGATCCGGCAGCCGTGTTCGGCCCCGAAGCGCCCGAGCGCCTCGAGATCCGTTCCCGCCGGCGGATCGAGCACGCGGAACACGAGCGCGAGCGCATTCTCGGCGGCGGCCACTTCGATCTGGGGTATGCGCGCGCGGATCGTCAGCTCGCCGATGAGCTCGCTCAGGGGTTCGATCAGCGTGGCCGCGGGCAGCTCGAGCACTTCGCAGCGCTGCATGTCCGTTACGAACGGCGCGTGACGCTCGCGGAAGCCGACCAGCACCCTGCCCTTGCCCGGCACATCCTTGACCGCGAGGCGAGCCCGGCGCCGGTAGTGCCATTGTGGCCCGCTGACCGGGGCCAGCCAGCGCGCAGGCGTCACCCGCCCGATTCGCTCGAGACTGTCGGCCAGGGCCTGGCTCTTGATCTCGAGCTGCGCACGATGCGAGATGTGCATCAGCGCGCAGCCGCCGCAGCGTCCGAACACGGCGCAGCGGGGCTCGATGCGGGCAGCGGACGGTTCGAGTACCTCGACGAGCTCGGCCTCGTCGTAGTTGCGGCGCCGCTTGCGGCGGACGAAACGCACGGTCTCCCCGGCCAGCGCACCGGCGACGAAGACCTTTTTCCCTGGCACGTCCGCGATGCCGCGGCCGTCGTGCGTGACCGACAGGATCCCGGCCGTTTCCGGCTCGCGGCGGCGTTTCACGCCGGCGTCAGGCCGCAGCCCAGGCGGCCAGGAACTCGTCGAGATGCGGCTTGCCCATACCCTCGAGGGTCGAGCGCACGAGGTCGAACTCCCGCTCGAGGCCATCTGCATCGAGGCGGCCGCGCAGCTGCTCGAAGCGGAGGTAGACGAGCCAGGTGTTGAGCACGTCGATCTCGCAGTGGTCGCGGATCTCGGCAATCGCGCCGTCCCGGTACCGGTCCCAGACGTCCGCACCGCTCATCCCGAGCTTGCCCGGGAACCCGAGCAGCACCGCGGCCTGATCCAGGCTCGCCGTCGCTCGTGCCTGGTAGCCCGAGAGCACGTCCATGAGGTCGGTGTGCCGGCTGTGATAGCGGTTCAGGTAGTTGTTCCAGCGGAAATCCCGGTCGGAATCGCCGGTCTCCCAGTAGCGCGGCGCCGCGATGCCGTGGCGAAGCGCGCGGTAGTGCAGGACCGGGAGGTCGAAGCCACCGCCGTTCCAGGACACGAGGTCAGGCGCATAACGCTCGATGCCGTCGAAGAAGCGGCTGACAAGTTCGGCCTCGTCCGAATCCTCCTCGCCGAGGCTCCAGACGCGGAATGTATCCCCGGAGCGCAGCGCCACCGAAATCGCAACGACCCGATGCTGGTGCAGCGGGAGAAAGTCGCTCCCGGTTGCCTGCAGGCGCTTGAATGCCATCGCGGTCGCCACTTCTTCGTCGGGGAGATCACCGAGGTCGAAATAGCGGCGCCCGAACTCCACGTCCGGAACGGTCTCGATGTCGAACGAAAAACAGTGCATGAACGTCTCCGCTGTGTCCTTCAGGCGTCGCGTTGCGCCGCCTCGACGACCGCGAACGCGACGACGAGCCCGCCGTCATCGGTCAGGCTCACGTGCCCGGCCCCGATCCCGAGTTCGTCGCAGACGCGCCGGCCACGCTCGGACCAGATGATCAGCGGTCGCCCCCAGTCGTTGCTGACGATACCGACGTCGCGCAGCCACACGCCGTGCCGGAACCCCGTGCCCATGGCCTTGACGGCGGCCTCCTTGCCGGCGAAGCGCATCGCGAGGAAGCGGACCGGCCACTTCGCGCGCTCGAACAGGGCGAGCTCCTCGTCCATCAGGAGCCGCCGCACGAAATGCTCGCCGAAGCGGTCGTAGGTGGCCTGGATCCTGGCAACCTCGACGATGTCGGTACCGACGCCGAATATCACCGGGTTTTCGATCCGGTTCGTGCCTCCAGCATGCGCGCTTTCATGGCGGCGACCGCGGCATGCAGGCCGTCGAACACCGCCTGCGCGACGATCGCGTGCCCGATGTTGAGCTCGACGATCTGCGGGATGCGGGCGATGGCCGCGACGTTGTCGTAGTGGAGCCCGTGCCCCGCATTGACGACGAGGCCGAGCTCCGCGCCGTGGGCCGCCGCCTGCTCGATGCGCGCGAGTTCGGCCGCGCGCGCGTCGCCCCTGGCTTCGGCATAGGCGCCGGTATGCAGTTCCACCACCGGCGCACCGGACTCGACGGCCGCGTCGAGCTGCGCGGGATCGGGATCGATGAACAGCGAGACGCGGATCCCGGCTTCCCCGAGCGCCGTCACGGCGTCCCGCACCCGGGCCAGTTGTCCGCGAACCTCGAGACCGCCTTCCGTCGTCAGCTCCTCGCGGCGCTCCGGCACCAGGCAGCAGTCCGCAGGCGCGATGCCCGCAGCGATGCCGATCATCTCGTCGGTCAAGGCGAGTTCCAGGTTCATCCGGGTCTGCATGACCTCGATGATCTCCGGGAGGTCGCGGTCCTGGATGTGGCGGCGGTCCTCGCGCAGGTGCACGGTGATGCTGTCGGCGCCGGCGGCCTCGGCGATCGGCACCGCCGCCGCCGGCCGCGGATACGGCGTGCCGCGGACCTGCCTGAGGGTCGCGACGTGATCGATGTTGACGCCGAGATGGATCGCTGCCCCGCTCACACGGTTCCTCCTCCGTCCGAATCGGCTATCTTACCGCGGCGCAGTTCGCGGAGCACTTTGCGACTCCGGAGTTCCTTGCCGCCCAGGTGGTAGGCGATCACCTCGCGGAGCAGCCGGCCCGCCGCGCGCAGTGTCCCGGCGTCCCCGAACTCCTGCGCCGCGATCGCGGTCAGCGTGCGGCCGCTGAATACCATGCGGCCTTCGCGCTGCTCGACCGGGACGGCCCCGCGCTCGACCCGGTACTCGTAATCCTGGTCCGGCACCAGGGGTTCGTGGTCGAGCGCGTCGCGCTCGAGTTCGAGTGCGTAGCCGAGCTCCCGGAGCAGCCCGATCTCGAACTGCCGGAGAGTCGGCGCGACATGCTCGGCCGCCGCCAGGGCACGGAGAGTCTCGCCGTAGGTATCGAATATCGCCGGCTGCGGATCGTGCCGGTGCAGGAAAAACAGCAGGAGCTCGTTGACATAGTAGCCGGCAAAGAGCTCCTCGCCGACGAGTTTCAGCGGCGCGCCGCGCACCTCCGCCCCGGTCAGCGTTCCGAGATCGCTGCCGCCGACCGCCCAGGACAGATTGAGCGGCATGAACGGCCGGAGCACACCCTTGAGTCGCGACCGGGGTCCCCGGCTGCCGCGCGCAACGATCGCGAGTTTGCCGTGCTCGCGGCTCAGCACGTCGAGGATCTGGCTCGTATCCCGGAACGGCCGGTGATGCAGTATGTACGCCGGCTGTTGGTCGATCCGCCTGCGGACCGTCATCCGCCCAGTATCCGCCGCATCAGGATGAATCGAATCCGAGCGTCCGGAGATCCTGCTCGTTGTCCGACCAGTTGTCCCGGACTTTGACCCAGAGCTCCAGGTGCACGGGCCGCCCGAGTTCGCGCGCGAGTTCGATACGCGCCGCGCGGCCGACGGTCTTGAGTACCTGCCCGCCCTTGCCGACGACGATGCCCTTCTGGCTTTCGCGTTCGACCCAGATCACGGCGTGCACCAGGAACCCGCCGTCCTCCTCGGCATAGCGTTCGACCTGGACGGTCAATCCGTACGGCAGTTCCTGGTGCAGCTGCCGCGTCAGCTTCTCGCGCACGACCTCGGCCGCGCGGAATTCCGGCGGCCGATCGGTGCGCATCTCCTCCGGGAACAGCGGCGGCGATTCGGGCAGGTACGCGGGCAGCGTCTCGAGCAGCCGGTCGAGATTGTCCCGTTTCTTCGCCGATACCGGGACCAGCTCAGGGAAATCGTATCGCTCCACCATCGCGGCAAGCGCTTCGAGCACCCGCTCGCGGGGCGTGAGCAGGTCGATCTTGTTCAGCACCGCGAGGGCGGGCACCCTGGCCGCGCGGATGCGCTCGAGCACGTCACTGTCCTCCTCCGCCCAGCGCGCGGCTTCCGTCACGAACAGCGCGACGTCGGCATCCGCGAGCGCCGCTGTCGCGGTCCGGTTCATGAGCCGGTTCATTGCCTTGCCGGCGCCGCGGTGCAGCCCCGGCGTGTCGACGAAGATCAATTGCGCGCCGGGCACCGTGCGCACGCCCAGGATACGATGCCGGGTCGTCTGGGGCTTGTGGGTGACGATGCTGATCTTGCTGCCGACGAGCGCATTGATCAGCGTACTCTTGCCGACGTTCGGGCGCCCGACGACCGCAACGAAACCGCAGCGCATGGCGCTCACTCGAGCGGCTCCGCACCGAGTGCCGCGAGCATTTTCTCGGCGGCATCCTGCTCGGCGCCGCGGCGACTGGTGCCCGTCCCGGTCGTCGGCCCGGCGCCCGACGCGACCCGGCAGGCGACCTCGAAGCGCTGCCGGTGCGCCGCGCCGGTCACGTCGACCAGTTCATACTCCGGCAGCGGCAGTCCCTTGCCCTGCAGCCATTCCTGGAGGCGGGTCTTGGGATCCCTGAGCTCCGCGGCGGCCGGCACGGCCAGCAGGCGGTCGCCAAACGCGCGCTCGATGAAACCGCGGGCGGCCTCGAAGCCGCGGTCCAGGTAGACGGCGCCGAACAGTGCTTCCAGCGCATCGGCGAGTATCGACTCGCGGCGATGGCCCCCTGCCTTGCGTTCACCGCCGCCCAGTGCCAGGTGCTCGCCGACCCCGAGCGCCTGGGCGAGATCCCCCAGCGCCGAATCGTTGACCAGGGCCGCGCGCATGCGGCTGAGATCGCCCTCGGGCGCATGGGCGTGGGACCGGAACAGGAACTCGGACACGACGACGTCGAGCACGGCATCGCCCAGGAACTCGAGGCGTTCATTACTGGTTCCGGCCGCGCTGCGGTGCGTCAGCGCCTGGGCGAGCAGGTCGGGATCCTCGAACTCGTAGTCGAGCGACTTCAGCAGCCAGGTCTCGGCTTGTTTCGTCACGCGCTAGCGCCGGACGAGAACTTTCTTGTCGAAGTGCACCGTAAACGAAATGTTCGAGATGAAGGGCGTCGTGTGCGAATAGGTGGCGGCAACCTCGTAGCCGCCGTCGACCGGCGTGACGGTAATGTCACGCGCGGTGATCTCGCCGACGCTCTCGACGTCGAATCGCCTCGCGATGGACCGCCCGATGTCCGGCCGGGCCGGATTCTGACCGTCGAATTCCTCGCGTACGCCTTCGATGACGCCGACCACCTTCATGTAGTTGAGGTAGACGGGCGTCAGCCGGATCGCGGCGAACGCAATGATGCCGACGAAGACGGTCAGGATGATGAAGCCGAGCATCGTCATCCCGGCCTGACGGCGGGCGAAACGTGGCTCTGAATTCCTGACTGCTCGTGACATACGGTTCGATCCGGGGCCTTGCCCCGCTTGGCAACGTCGATTACGGCATATTTAACGTAATTTTAGGGGCAAAACGGTGACTTGCACCACATTATTGGATGCGGGTACCGATCCTGTCCCACCGCGGCCAGTTCAGCCCGTCGATGTGCATCCAGATGCGTACGGCCTCGCCGACCAGGTGCGTTTCCGGGATCGTCTCGATAAACCGGCTGTCCCGGCTGTTGTCGCGGTTGTCGCCCATGACGAAGTAGTGCCCCTCGGGAACGACATAAACGCCGTCGCCGCGCGTGTGGCCGGGATCGGTGATCAGGACCTCGTGGCCCCGGTCGCCGAGCTGTTCGATGAAGCGGGGTTCGAGCGGTGTCGCGTCCGGGTGCGGCTCGAGCGGCACGGGCTCGCCGTTGATCGTCAGGCGATGGCGTTCGTAGCGGAGCGTGTCTCCGGGCAGGCCGACGACGCGCTTGATGTAGTTGACGCTCGGCTCTGACGGCAGCCGGAAGACGACCACGTCACCGCGCTCGGGCTCGCCCGTCTCGATGATCTTCGTCTCGGTCACCGGCAGGCGCAGGCCGTATGCGTATTTTTTCACGAAGATAAAATCGCCCTGCAGCAGCGTCGGCATCATCGATCCCGACGGAATCCGGAAGGGCTCGAATACGAAGGACC
>JAWWBD010000095.1:0-10834 GCA_033721115.1 Woeseiaceae bacterium
ATCGCGGCCGTGGTCCGCAGCTCCGGGTGAATCCTGCCGGGCAGCCGCACCCGCGGCGCCGCGGGCGGCTGAGCCGTGGTCAGAGAATATGGACGATCACCCGCGCGAAGATGTTGAAGATCTTGATCAGCGGGGTGATCGCCGGGCCGGCCGTGTCCTTGTACGGATCGCCGACCGTGTCGCCCGTCACTGCGGCCTTGTGAGCATCCGAGCCCTTGCCGCCGTGGTTGCCGTCCTCGATGTACTTCTTGGCATTGTCCCACGCACCGCCGCCGGCCGTCATCGAAATCGCGACGAACAGGCCGGTGATGATGGTGCCGAGCAGCAGGCCGCCGAGTGCCGTGGGGCCGAGCAGCAGGCCGACGGCCAGCGGGACCAGGATCGGCAGCAGCGACGGGACGATCATTTCCTTGATCGCGGATTTCGTCAGCAGGTCGACGGCGCGGCCGTAGTCCGGCTTGCCCGTGCCTTCCATGATGCCCTCGATCTCGCGGAACTGCCGCCGGACCTCGTTGACCACCGAACCGGCAGCGCGGCCGACCGCTTCCATCGCGAGCGCGCCGAAGAGAAACGGCACGAGCCCGCCGATGAAGAGACCGATGATCACGTAGTGGTCGCTCAAGCGGAATACGGCGTCGATGCCTTCCTTCGACAGTGCGTTGGTGTAGTCGGCGAACAGCACGAGTGCCGCGAGGCCGGCCGAACCGATGGCATAGCCCTTGGTGACGGCCTTGGTCGTATTGCCAACGGCGTCGAGCTGGTCCGTGATGTTGCGCACCTCGGGCGGCAGCTCCGCCATTTCGGCGATGCCGCCCGCGTTGTCGGTGATCGGGCCGAAGGCGTCCAGCGCGACGATGACACCCGTCATCGACAGCATGGTGGTTGCCGCGATCGCGATATTGTAGAGACCCGCGAGGTTGTCGCCGGCCGGTGCGAGTGCGAACGCGCCCCAGATGCTGGCGCAGACGGCCAGCACGGGCAGCGCGGTTGCCTTCATCGAGATACCGAGGCCCGCAATGATGTTCGTGGCATCGCCGGTCGTGGAAGCCGCGGCGATGGTCTTCACGGGCTTGAACTCGGTGCCGGTGTAGTACTCCGTGATGATGACCATTGCAGCCGTCAGCGCGAGACCGATGAGCGCGGAGTAGTAGATGCCCATCGAATTACCGCTGTCACCCAGCATCATGTCGGTGACGAAGTAGAAGACGACGGCCGCGATCAGGCCGGCGACGACCAGGCCGCGATAGAGTGCGCCCATGATCTTGCCGCCTTCGGACGTCTTGACGAAAAAGGTGCCGATGATCGAGGCCACGATCGACACGGCGCCGAGCACGAGCGGGTAGACGATCGCCGCAGGGCCGTATGCCGTGGCGATCAGGCCGCCGAGCAGCATCGTCGCGATGATCGTGACGGCATAGGTCTCGAACAGGTCGGCCGCCATGCCGGCGCAGTCGCCGACGTTGTCACCCACGTTGTCGGCGATGACGCCCGGGTTCCGGGGATCGTCTTCAGGGATACCCGCCTCGACCTTGCCGACGAGGTCCGCACCGACGTCGGCGCCCTTGGTGAAGATGCCGCCGCCCAGACGCGCGAAGATCGAGATCAGCGAGCCGCCGAAGGCGAGCCCGACGAGCGCGTGCACGGCGTCGTCCGACGTGGCGCCCATCTGCGTGAGAATGAAGTAGTAACCCGCGACACCCAGGAGGCCCAGGCCCACGACGAGCAGGCCCGTGATGGCGCCGCCGCGAAACGCGATATCGAGCGCCGGATTGACGCCCCTGGTCGCCGCCTCGGCCGTGCGGACGTTGGCGCGAACCGAGACATACATGCCGATGTACCCGGCGAGGCCCGAGAAGATTGCGCCGATCGCGAAGCCGATCGCCACGGGCCAGTCGAGGCCGAAGCCCAGCACGAAGAACAGCACGATGCCGACGATGCTGATCGTGAAATACTGGCGGTTCATGTACGCCTTGGCGCCTTCCTGTACGGCCGCGGCGATTTCCTGCATGCGCTCGTTGCCCGCGGACTGCCGCAGGACCCACTGTGTCGAGATCACTCCGAACAGTATGGCGAGGCCGCCTGCGACGATCGAGAGCCACAGTGCCATGTCGATACTCATTACCGTCTCCTGACTTTGAAAACTGAAACCGAACGAATCCGCCGCACCGGCAGGGCGCCGGCGAGCGGGTCGCGAAGTCTGGAAAAATTCCCCGTTGGATTGTTATGCCGGCCGAGCCGGGCGCGCATCATACCACAAATTTCTCGCGAAGCCGGGGCTTGACGGCGGCATTCTTCAGCGTGACGTATCTCGGTAAGCCATTGACATAAGGGGGATAATCCTCGCCGCGGATCAGCGGTGCGAGGTACCTGCGGCCCGCCGCGGTAATCCCGAAACCGTCCTTCGTGATGTAGCGCCGGGGCATCTTCTTTTCCTTGTTCGCGACCCTGGACAGCGGCGTCGACTCGATCTTCCAGCGGTACGGGCTGTCGGAGGTGCGCTTGATGACCGGCATGACGGCGTTCTCGCCGGCGAGCGCCATCTCCACGGCGGCCTTGCCGACGGCGTAGGCCTGTTCGACGTCGACCTTGGAGGCGATGTGCCGGGCCGAGCGCTGCAGGTAGTCGGCGACGGCGTAGTGGTACTTGTAACCCAGTTTTTCGCGGACCATGTTCGCGACGACCGGCGCGACGCCGCCGAGCTGCGCGTGGCCGAAGGCGTCCCGCGTGCCGGCCTCGGCGAGGAACTTCCCGTCCGGATAGCTGGCACCCTCGCTGACGACGACGACGCAGTAGTCGTATTTCTCCACCGAGCGGCTGACGCGAGCCAGGAAAGCCTCCTGGTCGAACGGGATTTCGGGAAACAGGATGACGTGCGGCGCGTCCTCCGGGCGGGTGCCCGCAAGGCCCGCGGCGGCGGCGATCCAGCCGGCATGCCGGCCCATCACCTCGAGGACGAAGACCTTGGTCGAGGTCTTGGCCATCGACAGGACGTCGAGCGCGGCTTCGCGCGTGGACACCGCGACGTACTTGGCCACGGAGCCGAAGCCCGGGCAGTTGTCGGTGACGGGCAGGTCGTTGTCGACGGTCTTCGGAATTCCCAGGCAGGTGACAGGGAAGCCCATTTGCTCGGACAATTGCGAGACCTTGTAGGCGGTGTCCATCGAGTCGTTGCCGCCGTTGTAGAAAAAGTAGCCGATGTCGTGCGCACGGAATACGTCGATCAGGCGCTCGTACTCGGCCTTGTTTTTCTCGAGACTGGCGAGCTTGTAGCGGGCCGAGCCGAAGGCGCCGCCGGGAGTGTGCCGCAGGCCCGCAATCGTCCGCGCCGATTCCCGGTTGGTGTCGATCATGTCCTCGGTCAGCGCACCGATGATGCCGTTGCGTCCCGCGTACACGTTGGCGATCCGGTTGCGGTGTTTGCGCGCCGTTTCGATCACGGCGCAGGCCGTGGCATTGATGACGGCCGTGACGCCGCCGGACTGGGCATAGAATGCATTTCTGCCTGCCATCGCGAGGTATCTCCCCATCTCTTTTGCAAGCCCGCGAGGATAGCACTGATTGACCTCCATTCTCATTGCCGGTAGCTTTCCCGGGCTGGCGATCACGAGTACCCACCGATGCGAATCGTTCTGCTCGGCGCGCCCGGTTCCGGCAAGGGCACGCAGGCGAAGAAACTCGAGGCGGACAGGAACATCCCGCAGATCTCGACGGGCGACATGCTGCGTGCCGCCGTCGCTGCCGGCACGCGATTCGGCAAAAAGGCCGGCGCGATCATGGAGGCCGGCGAGCTCGTGTCGGACGACGTCATGCTCGGCATCATCAGTGAGCGGCTGGCCGAACCCGATGCGGAGGCCGGCTTCATCCTGGACGGATTCCCGCGTACGCGGCAGCAGGCCCTGGACCTCGAGGACCTGCTGGACGAACTCGGCACGCCGCTCGACGCCGCGGTCCTGATGGACGTCGACTTCGACATCCTGATGAAACGCCTGACGGGACGCCGGACCTGCTCCGCGACGGGCCAGCTGCTCAACATCTATTTCTCGCCGCAGGCAGAGCTCGATGCCTGCATCGAGGCCGGCGGCGAACTCGTCCAGCGCGAGGATGACAACGAGGATACGATTCGAAACCGCCTCGAGGTCTACCGCGAGCAGACCGCACCCCTGACGGAGTTTTACCGGAAGCGCGGCCGCCTGCTTGTCGTGGATGCCGACGGGACGATTGACGAGGTCTACGGCCGCCTCGTCGACGCCCTGGCGTCGGTTCGCCCGGACTGAGGCCGCCCGCAGCAGGCTTACAGCAGCGCTTCGAGTTCGCGTCCGATCACGTCCCGGCGCCAGCCACTCACGACCCGCGAGGCGCCATCATCGCTGCCGTTGACCAGGACGGCGAGTTCCCTGCGCGGTGCCAGGACCTCGGCCGCTATGCCGAGCTCGTCCGCGCGGGCTGCCACGGCGGACTGCAGGCGGCCGAGCAGGGCTCTCTGGCCCTGGTCCGGGCGGGCCGGCGGCGGCGGGGGCGCGTCTTCGGCGGCCGCGCGAAGCTCGGCGAGCAGCGCGTTCCCGGCCCGGCGCACCAGCCCGGGCGCGAGGCCGTCGATCCTGGCCAGGGCCGCACTCGAGTCGGGGAGTTTCTGGGCGAGCTCGAGGAGGACCGCATCCTTGAAGATCCATTGCCGCGGCCGATTGGCCCGGAGCGCCTCGCGCTCGCGCCAGGCGGCGAGACGCGCCGCCGCGGCGCGGCGGCGGCCGCGCAGGTTCCTGCCGCCCTTCACGCGGTCGAGCGCGGCGGCGGGCTCGACGGCGTAAAGCGCCGGGTCGAGCAGGGCCGCCGAGTCTTCCTCGGCCCAGGCCAGCCGCCCGCGCGCGTCGAGCGCTTTGCGCAGCTGGTCGTACATCGGGAGCAGGTACTGGACGTCTTCGGCTGCGTAGCGCAGGAGCGCGTCCGGCAGCGGGCGCCGGGACCAGTCCGCGCGTGTGTGGCTTTTCGGCAGCTCGACGGCGCAGAGTTCCCGGACCAGCGTGCCGTAGCCCGCCTGCGGCTGGTAGCCGAGCAGGCCGGCGGCAATCTGGGTGTCGAACACCGCGTCGGGCAGGCGTTCCGCGGCCTGGTAGACGACTTCCATGTCCTGGCGCGCAGAGTGCAGGACCCACCGCGCACCGAATGCCGCCTGCCAGAAACCGTTCATATCGGACTCGGCGAGCGGGTCGATGCAGTAAATCGCCGTGCGGGTGGCGACCTGGACCAGGCTCAGTTCCGCGAAGTAGGTCCGCTCGCGCATGAATTCGGTATCGACACCGATCGTGTCCTCGGCCGCAAGTTCGGTGCGGATTGTTTCGGGCTCGTCGACGAGCGTGTAGTCGGGCATTCGGGGCGAGGATGGCGTGGCTATCGACGCGCAAGGTTAACATGCGATCATTGCGCCTTTCGTCCGGGATACGCCGCATTGCTGCCACTCGTCCGAACGCTGTTCGATATCGCGCTGTTGCGCCGCGGCCCCGAGCATTTGCCGCGCTCCGGCATCCTGCTCGGCATGACGATCGCGCTGTGGCTGGTCTCGGTGCTCGCAGCACTCGCGCTGATCGAGCGTTTCGACGAGAGCGACTTCTTCCTGTCGGTCTTTTCGGGCCTCGTCGGCGTACTCTGCTACGCGGGCATCGTCTTCCTGCACGGCTTTCCGGCGCGTATGCTGCAGACCGTCGCCGCGATCATCGGCGTCGGCGCGCTGATCACGCTGGTCTTCGTCGCAGAGTACGTGCTGCTCTCGCCGTTGCTCGGCGAGGCGAATGCCGGACTGGTCGCGACGATCATCCTGTTCTGGTCGGTGCCGGTCGAAGGCCACATCGTGGCGCGGGCGATTGACCGCCACTGGTACATCGGCATACTGCTGGCCATCATGGTCTTCGTACTGCAATACAGCCTGAATCTGCTCGTCACGGCGGGGCGCTGACGACCGTGCATATTCACATCCTCGGGATCTGCGGGACCTTCATGGGCGGAGTCGCGGCGCTGGCACGGGCGGCGGGCCACCGGGTCACGGGATCGGACCGGAACGTCTATCCGCCGATGAGCACCCAGTTGAAGGAGCTCGGCATCGAGGTCCACGAGGGTTTCGACGCCGGGCAGCTCGATGCGGGCGCCGACTGCATCGTCGTGGGCAACGTGATGACCCGGGGTATGCCCGTGATCGAGGCGCTGCTCGACCGCGGGTTGCCGTATGCGTCGGGACCCGGCTGGCTCGCGGAGCACGTGCTCCGGGACCGGCACGTACTCGCCGTCGCCGGCACGCATGGCAAGACGACGACGGCGAGCATGCTGGCGTGGATTCTCGAGCACGCCGGGACGGCGCCGGGATTCCTGATCGGCGGATTGCCGGCGAACTTCGGCATCTCGGCACGGCTCGGCGAGCCGGACTGGTTCGTCGTCGAGGCAGACGAGTATGACACCGCGTTTTTCGACAAGCGCGCGAAGTTCGTCCACTATGCGCCGCGCACCGTCGTGCTGAACAACCTCGAATTCGATCATGCCGACATCTATCGCGACATCGACGCGATCGCCTGGCAGTTCCACCAGCTGCTCCGGATCGTCCCGGCCAGCGGCCGGGTCATCGTCAACGGCGCGGACGAGAACCTCGCGCGTGTACTCGAGATGGGTTGCTGGACGCCCGTCGAGACTTTCGGCGGCGAGCCCGACGGCGAGCCCGACTGGCGCGGCAGCTTCCTCGATGCCGCGGAGCGGCGGGTGCGGATCGAAGGGCCGGGGGCCGATGCTGCCGAAGTCCGCTGGCAGCTGGGCGGGCGGCACAACCTCGAAAACGCAATTGCGGCCGTCGCGGCCGCCCGCTCGGCCGGGGTCGACCTCGAGACCGCGGTCCAGGCGCTGGCGACGTTCGAGGGCGTCAAGCGGCGCATGGAGCGCACCGCGACAATCGGCGACATCGCGATCTACGACGATTTCGCGCATCATCCGACGGCGGTCCGGCATTCGATCGCCGCAATGCGCAAGCGGCACCCGGGCAAGCGCATCGTCGTTGCCATGGAGCCCCGCTCCAACACGATGAAGCTCGGCGTCCACAACGACAGTCTGGCTGCTGCACTCGACCACGCGGATGCGGTCTGGATGTACCGCCCCGAAGGCATGCACGAAGCCTTCGAGCAGGCGCTGGCGCCGCTCGGGGAGCGGCTGCGGCTGTTCGGCGACTACGACCGCCTCGTGAACGACATGGCGACGCGGCTGAAAAAGGGCGACCAGGTCGTTTTCATGAGCAACGGCGGCTTCGGCGGTGCACGCCAGACCCTGACGGCCGTGCTGCAACGCACCCGGAGCTGAGTCGCCCCGGACGTCTATACTCGGGGTGAGCTTCCCCTGCCAGCGAGCCGACCGTGCGTGTGCCACTGTTTCCCCTGAATACGGTGCTGTTCCCCGGCGGGCCACTGCCGCTCAGGATATTCGAGACCCGTTACATCGACATGGTGAGCGGCTGTCTCAAGGCCGACGCGCCGTTCGGTGTCCTGCTGATCAAAAGCGGCGGCGAAACCGGCTCGGCGACGATGCACGAGATCGGCACGCTCGCCCGCATTGTCGACTGGTACCAGGGCAGCGACGGCCTGCTGGGGATCACGGCGGTCGGTGAGCGCCGGTTCCGGCTGCTGACCGCGGAGCGGCAGGCGGACGGCCTCAATCTCGGTGAGATCGAACTGCTGCCCGACGAGGCCCCGGTGCCGCTGCCCGAGGAGTATCGCGACCTGACGAAGATTCTTGCCGACGTGCTGGACGATCTCGGCCTGCTGTACGAAGCGCTCGAACGCCGTTTCGACGATGCGGGCTGGGTCGCTTCGCGCTTCGTGGAGATCCTGCCGCTCGATCTCGAGCAGAAACAGCGCTGCCTCGAGCGTGCCGACCCGTTCGAACGCCTCGCCATGGTGCGCGCGATGCTGGTCGCATCGAGCGAGGGCGGAAGCGATCGCTAGGTGCAGGGCACGGGGATGCCCGCGCCCGCCGGAGGCTACAGGCCGGCCATGACCTGCCGGGCTGCGGCGAGCGTTTGTTCGATCTCGTCGTCGCCGTGCGCGGCGGACACGAAACCCGCCTCGAACGCGGACGGCGCCAGGTAGACGCCGGCCGCAAGCATGCCGTGAAAGAATTTCCTGAAGCGTTCGATGTCGGCACCCGCGACCTGCTCGAAGCGGCGCACCGGACCGTCGGCGGTGAAGACGAAGCCGAACATGCCGCCCGCATGCTCGACCGCGAGCGGGATCCCGGCGGTCTCCGCGGCTGCGGCGAGGCCGTCGACGAGCGTCTGCGTGCGTTCCCCCAGGGTTTCGAAGAAACCCGGCGCGGCGATATGCTCGAGCGTCGCGAGACCGGCCGCCATCGCGACGGGATTGCCGGACAGGGTCCCGGCCTGGTAGACCGGACCGTCGGGCGCGATGCTCGCCATCACCTCCGCTCGGCCGCCGAATGCCGCGGCCGGCATGCCGCCGCCCACGACCTTGCCGAGCGTCGTCAGGTCGGGCCTGACGCCCGTCAGCTCCTGCACGCCGCCTTTGGCCACCCGGAAGCCGGTCATGACCTCGTCGAAAATGAGCAGGCTGCCAGCTGCCGTGCACTGTTCGCGCAGCGCCTCGAGGAAGCCGGGTACCGGCGGTACCATGTTCATGTTGCCCGCGATCGGCTCCACGATGACGCAGGCGATTTGCCCGCCGAGTTCCGCGAAGGCCGCAGCGACCGCGTCCGCATCGTTGTAGGGCAGCGTGATCGTGTGCTCGGCCAGGCCGGCCGGCACGCCGGGCGAACTCGGGACCCCCAGGGTCAGCGCACCGGAGCCCGCCTTGATCAGCAAGGAGTCCGCGTGGCCGTGGTAGCAGCCTTCGAACTTGACGATCTTGTCACGGCCCGTGTGACCGCGGGCGAGGCGGATCGCGCTCATCGTCGCTTCGGTCCCGGAACTGACCATGCGCACGCGCTCGATGGACGGCATCAGTGCGCAGATCTTTGCGGCCAGCCGGGTTTCGAGTACGCAGGGGGCGCCGAAGCTCATGCCAGAGCGCGCCGTGCTCACGACCGCTTCGACGACGTCCGGGTGGCAGTGGCCCAGGATCATCGGTCCCCAGGAACCGACGTAGTCGATGAACTGCCGGCCGTCCTCGGCCGTGAGCCGGGGGCCTTCTGCGCGGGCGAAAAAAACGGGCTCGCCGCCCACGCCCGCAAACGCACGGACGGGCGAATTCACGCCGCCCGCGATGACGGCGCGTGCCTCAGTAAAAAGGCTCATCCGATCCTCTCTTGTCGGTTTTCGCCGAGTAGTCCGTCCAGACGAGTTCGTCATCGATGGCCCCGTCGTCACCCAGTTCGATGCGCCGGTAGGCGGGCGGGCGATCATCCAGGGAAAAACTCTTGCTCCGTGGCCGGAACTGGCGGCAGGTCGACGGCGTCGCGATGACGCGGATGCCGGCCTGTTCGCTGACGTGGTCCTGGTGCACATGGCCGAAAATGCAGCCGCGCACACGCCGGTGCCCCGCCAGGCGGTCGAGGACGTCGGCGGCATTCTCGAGCCCGACCGTGTCGAGCCACTCGCTCTGCATCGGCACGACGGGATGATGCAGGCATACGAGGACGTTGGGTGCGCCCGACGCCGCGACGACGGCATCCAGCCGGTCGAGCTCGGCGTCGGAAACGAAGCCGCCGGCCTTGCCGTGGACACAGCTGTCGAGGCAGACGATGAGCCAGTTGCCGAGCTCCGTCGAGCCCAGGTAACGGAACGGGGGATCGGACAGAGCATCCTGCATCAGGGCGCGGACGTCGTGGTTGCCGGGCAGGCACAGGACGGGAATGCCGAGCCCGCCCAGCAGGTCGCGGAAATGGCCGTACGCCGCCGCCGAATCGTCCTGGATCAGGTCCCCGGTAACGATGGCGATATCGGCGCGCCAGTCACCCTGCCGGTAATGCCCGAGCACGGCCGCGAGCGATGCGTAGGTGACCGTGCCGCGCAGCGCGCCGCCCGTATCGGCAAACAGGTGCGGGTCCGTCAGGTGCAGAACCCGGAGCAAGATCGCAGCCTCAGTACCGGTATTGCTCGGACTTGTACGGCCCGGCCTTGTCGACGCCGATGTAACGCGCCTGTTCGTCGGTCAGTTCGGTCAGTTTCGCGCCGATCCGCTCGAGGTGCAGTCGTGCGACCTTCTCGTCCAGGTGCTTCGGCAGCACGTAGACTTTTTTCTTATACTGATCGTGGTTCCGCCAAAGCTCGATCTGGGCCAGCACCTGGTTCGTGAACGAGTTGGACATGACGAAGCTCGGGTGACCGGTCGCACAGCCCAGGTTCACGAGACGGCCCTCGGCAAGCAGGATCAGCCGCTTGCCGTCGGGGAAGATCACGTGGTCGACCTGCGGCTTGATGTTGTCCCACTCGTACTGCCGGAGATACCCGACGTCGATCTCGTTGTCGAAGTGGCCGATGTTGCACACGATGGCCTCGTTCTTCATGCGCTCCATGTGCTCGCCCGTCAACACGTGGTAGTTGCCGGTCGCCGTCACGAGGATGTCGACCTGGTCGCAGACCTCGTCGAGATCGACGACGCGGTAGCCTTCCATCGCCGCCTGCAGGGCGCAGATCGGGTCGATTTCGGTGATCCAGACGGTCGCGCCGAGGCCGCGCAGCGACTGCGCGCTGCCCTTGCCGACGTCGCCGAAACCGCAGACGACGGCAATCTTGCCGGCGATCATCACGTCGGTCGCCCGCTTGATCCCGTCGACGAGCGATTCGCGGCAGCCGTACAGGTTGTCGAACTTGGATTTGGTGACCGAGTCGTTGACGTTGATGGCGGGAAAGAGGAGC
>JAWWBD010000096.1:0-10826 GCA_033721115.1 Woeseiaceae bacterium
CGACGTCGGAATTCTCGTAGAACGCCCAGCGGAACCCGCTGATCAGGTACACGATCGGGTTGAAGAGACTCACGGTCTGCCAGAACGGCGGCAGCATGCTGATCGAGTAAAACGTACCGCCGAGGAAGGTGAGCGGCATGATCACCAGGATCGGCACGATCGTCAGTTTCTCCCAGCCGTCGGCCCAGATACCGAGGATGAATCCGAACAGGCTGAATGAGACCGAGATCAGCACCAGGAACAGCAGCATCACGAGCGGGTGCGCCACGTCGATGGTCACGAAAAAGCTCGCCGTGGCAAGGATGATGCTGCCGATGATCACCGACTTGGTCGCCGCCGCACCGACGTAGCCGATCAGCACTTCGATGAAGGACACGGGCGCAGACAGGAGCTCGAATATCGTGCCCGTGAATTTCGGAAAGTAGATCGCGAACGACGAGTTCGAGATGCTCTCGGTCATGATCGACAGCATGATCAGCCCGGGCACGATGAACGCGCCGTAGCTCACGCCGTCGATCTCGGTGATCCGCGACCCGATGGCGGCCCCGAAGATCACGAAGTAGAGCGAGGTCGACAGTACCGGCGCGACGATGCTCTGGACGACCGTGCGCATCATGCGCGCCATCTCCGTCCGGTAGATCGCCCTGATCGCGTAGACGTTCATTGTTGCCGGTTCACGAGACCCACGAAGATCTCCTGCAGCGAACTCTGCGAGGTCCGGAGGTCGTTGAAATTGATGCCGGCGTCCGCCAGGTCGGCCAGCAGCGCGGTGATCCCGGTCCGCTCCTTCTGCGTGTCGTAATGATAGGTCAGCTCCTGGCCGTCAGCACCGAGTTCGAGCCGGTAACCGGCGAGCGATTCGGGCACGACGCGGATGGGCTCCGAGAGGTGCAGCACCAGCTCCTTCTTGCCGAGTTCGCGCATCAGCCTCTCCTTTTCCTGCACGATGATGATCTCACCATGGTTGATCACGCCGATCCGGTCGGCCAGCTGCTCGGCTTCCTCGATGTAATGCGTGGTCAGGATGACGGTCACGCCCGACTGCCGGAGCTCCTCCACGACGTTCCACAGGTCCTGCCGGAGTTCGACGTCCACACCCGCCGTGGGTTCGTCGAGAAACAGGATCTCGGGCTCGTGCGCCAGCGCCTTTGCGATCAGCACGCGGCGCTTCATGCCGCCGGAGAGCATCATGATCTTCTCGTTGCGCTTGTCCCACAGCGACAGCGAGCGCAGCACCTTCTCGATGTGAGCGGGATCCTCGGGTTTGCCGAACAACCCGCGGCTGAATCGACAGGTGTTCCAGGGTGTCTCGAAGGTCTCGGTCGGCAGCTCCTGCGGCACCAGTCCGATCCGCGAACGCGTCTCCCGGTAGTCGTCCACGTTGTCGAAGCCGTCGACCAGGACCGCGCCGCTCGTCTTGGTCGTGATACCACAGACGATGTTGATCAGCGTCGTCTTGCCCGCCCCGTTCGGGCCGAGCAGGCCGAAAATCTCGCCCGCCTCGATGTCGAGGCTGACGTTTTTCAATGCCTGGAAACCACCCGCGTAGGTCTTCGTCAGGTCGCGGATGCTGATCACCGGTTGCATGGCGGCAATGGTACGCGAATCGGTTTGGCCGCGTCAGCGTGCGACGGTGCCCGCTGCTAGCCTACCCACTCCAGCAGCTGGCAGACGGTTCGCCAGTTGCGCGCTGTCGCCGGCACACCCATGGCCGTCTCGACCCGCGCTGCCAGTTTCGAGCGCCCGATGCCGTCGGGCGCATGCAGGTAGAAAGCCCGGTCGCGAAGTTGGAACGACTCCGACGGCGTGCGGGCCGCCTCCAGCGCGGCGAGGTCCGGGTTTGCCGGGCGCGCCGCGAGGAAGTAGACATGCAGGGACTTCGGGTTCTTCGTTGCCGCCGGATACGGATTCGCCGCTGCGATTGCCGCGACGTCCCGGGGATCGAGGATCAACACCTGCGGCTCGAACCCGAACTGCCGGCCGATTTCGGCAGTGATCCGCCTGCCGAGCCCCGCGCTGTCGGCGACCGTACGAAAAACGGCGTTGCCGCTCTGGATGTAGGTCCTGACGTCCTTGCAGCCGAGTTCCCCGAGCAGCGCGACGAGCTCTTTCATCGGCAGCGTGTTGCGCCCGACGACGTTGATGCCGCGGAACAGGGCAATCCGTGTCTTCACGTCGTGAGCTGGTCCGCGTAGGCGAACAGTGCCGGCGAACCGCCCGTGTGCAGGAACACGACGTTGGCCGCATCACCGAACCCGCCCTGCCGCACCCGGTCGATCAGCCCTGCCAGCGCCTTGCCCGTGTAGACCGGGTCGAGCAGCAGCCCCTCGAGCCGGGCAGCCATCAGCAGCGCGTCGTTCATCGCCGCCGTCGGCTGCCCGTACCCGCCGCCGACGTAGCCGCAGTCGACGACGACGTCCGCCGCCGTCACGAGACCGGGCCTGCCGAGGAATTCCGCCGTTTCGTCCGCGACGGCCGCAACCTTGGCGACCTGCTCCGCCTGCGGCGATCCGACACCGATGCCCAACACGGGCAGGTCGCTGCCCGCGGCGCGCAGCCCGACCAGCAGGCCCGCCTGCGTGCCGCCGCTG
Organism: Woeseiaceae bacterium; assembly: GCA_033721115.1. GTDB lineage: Bacteria > Pseudomonadota > Gammaproteobacteria > Steroidobacterales > Woeseiaceae > UBA1847. Next base: position 2,592 of record JAWWBD010000096.1, read on the forward strand.
CCGGTCGCGGTGACGATCTGGTCGATAACCAGGTCCATGGCCGCCGCCTGGTCAAGGAGTTCGAGGGCCGCGTTGACGTAGCCGAGCGCGCCGGTCGCGCTGGACGCACCGACCGGGACGACCCAGGGCTTGCCTCCGGCAGCCGCCGTTTCCGCGGCGAGCGCCTGCATCGCTTCGTCGAGATTCGTGCCGGCCGGGCATTCGTGCAGTCCGGCGCCGAACAGCCGGTCGAGCAGGACGTTGCCCGAGTCCCGGTACGCTTTGCCGGGCGTGGGAAACACCTGTTCGAGCACGACGCTGCATGCGAGGCCGGCTCGCGCCGCCGCAGCCGCCGTCTGACGCACGTGGTTCGACTGCACGGCGCCGGCCGTGATGATGGTGTCGGCGCCGTTTTCAATCGCTTCGGCGAGTGCGAACTCGAGCTTGCGGGTCTTGTTGCCACCCGTCGCGAGCCCCGTGCAGTCGTCGCGCTTCACCCAGAGCCGTGGCCCGCCGAGTTCCTCGCTCAGCCGATCGAGCGCCTCGAGCGGTGTCGGCAGGTGGGCGAGTTTGACGCGGGGGAAGCGCTCGAGCACGGACCCTCCAATAAAAGACGCGGGCATGATGCCCGCGTCCGAGTCTAGCGCATGGTGCCCGCCGGGGTCAGAACGTGTAGGTCCCCTTCAGGTACCACATGCCCCCGTCGTAGCCGAACGGCGTCCGGCGCGAGTACTCGAGGCCGTTGGCCAGTCGCGTCGGGATCTTGTTCGGATACTGGTCGAAGGCGTTGTTCGCACCGAGCGCGATCTCCAGGTTGTCGCTGTAGCTGTAGCGAGCCTCGAGGTCGACCGTCGCCGCCGCGTCGACGACGTCCGCGTTCGGGAAGTCACGCTCGTCGCGCGCCTCGTCGTACCAGTTGACGCGCCCCGTGAATGCCCACTTGTCGCGGAAGTGGTTGACCGCGAGGTAGGCCCGGTTGTCCGGCAGGTTTTCCTCGATGTTGAAGGCCGTACCGTCGGTCACGGGCTGGACGCCGTTGACGAGATTGAACTTGGTGATCTCCGTGTCGTTGTGGTTCCAGGCCATCGCGAACGAGGTGGAAGCCCCGCCCGAGTGATCGAGATCGTAGGTCGCCACGATGTCGAAGCCCGTGGTTTCGGTCTCGAGGCCGTTCGTGTAGAACGCGACGTTGCGGAAGCCCGAGCCGGCGAACGCGGGGTTGCCCGAGACGTCGATGTCGAGCGTCTTGACGATCCGGTCGTCCACATCCACCTGGTACCAGTCGGCTGTAATCGTCAGGTTGTCGGTCAAATCGGCAGAGAAGCCGACGCTCACGTTGACCGCTTCCTCGGGCTCCAGCGCCTTGCCGCCGAGCGATTCGAGACGTGGATCTGTCGGCGGCAGCGTCCCCTGCTGTACCTGTACCGCCGCACCGCTCGACGTGTCGAACGTCGTCACGATGATCTGCTGGTTGGACTGGCCCGGCGTCGGTGCACGGAAGCCCGTCGAGAACGCGGCCCGGACCGTGAAGGCGTCGGTCACGTTGTAGCGCGTCGCGATCTTGCCGTTGGTCGTCGTGCCGAAGTCCTCGAAGTCTTCGAAGCGCAGCGCGAACTGCAGCAGCCAGACGTCGGAAACGTCCCATTCGACGTCACCGTAGACAGAGTAGTTGGTGCGGCTGAACGAGCCCGCGACATCGGTCGAGAAACCGACGCGGCCGTTACTGCCATTGGGCGGCTCCGAGTAGAAACACTCCGGATCGCCGCACGAATCGTCTTCCGGGTTGATCAGCGTACTGATACCCGCCCATGGGCCGGCCAACCACGATTCCGTGCTCCCGGGGAACGCCGTCCACTCCTCTTCGCGCCATTCGACGCCAAAGGCGACATTGACATCATCCGCGGCGGGCCACGAGAAGTCCGCGTTGAGGCTGGTATCAACCTCCTTGAGGTCGCCCGTCCTGAACTTGCGCGGTGAATTGGGTCCGTAGGTCGGATTCAGCGAGTTATTGAGAATGTACTCCTGCTCGTTCATCCCGTAGCTGCCGCTGAAGTCGTACAGGATACCGTTGCCGAACTCACCACGGACGCCGACGACGTTGCTGAAGTCGATCTGGAAGCCCTCGAAGTACGGCGTGTAGCCACCCGTCAGCGTGTCGCACCAGCAGAAGTTGCCGGCGAACTCCGCGGCGGAGTCCGGGTCGCCGTCCGATCCCGGGATGCCGTCGCCATCGGCGTCGGTCGGGTCGAGCGGTACGGGCTGCAGGCTGGAATGGCCCGGCGCCCGGTAGAAGAAGCGGTAGTTGCCATAGGTATCCGCCCAGTTGCCGAACATGTAGAGCTCTTTCGAGCCGCCCATCGGGACTCCCATGTTCCAGGCGGTGCGCAGGCCGTGATTCTCGGGCCTGCCCCAGGTCTGGGCGAGCCTGTCGCCGGAATAGGGGCTGTCCGTACCGACGTTCGGGATGCCCATGTCGATTGCCGCCTGGGCCGCCGCGGGCTGGATACCACGGTGCAGCTGTTCCTGGTCGAGCCACTCCGCGCTCACGTTCAGGAAGCCGCTGCCCCCGATCGTCATGCCGAGGTTGCCGGCGATCTTGAGCGCGAGTTCGCCCTCGTAGAACTGGCCGTATTGCGCCTGCACCTCGCCACCCTCAGCGTCGTCGCGCAGGATGAAGTTGATGACGCCGGCGATCGCGTCGGAACCGTACTGCGAGGAGGCACCGTCACGCAGCACTTCGACGCGCTTGAACGCGATGCTGGGCAGCGGGCCCATGTCGGATGCGTGCGCGCCCGCGCTCATGGCCGCGCCGAAGAGCTGGATCAGCGCGGAGCGATGCCGCCGCTTCGAATTGACGAGCAGCAGTGTTTCGTCCGGCGGCAGCCCCCTGAGCGACGTCGAGCGCACGAAGGCGCTGCCGTCGCCCGTCAGCGCGGTTGCCGTGAAGGACGGGATCAGGTTCTTCAGGTTCTCGGTGAGGTCACCGTGGGCCTGCAGGTCGAGCTGCTCCGGCCCGAAGGACTCGATCGCGACCGGTGAGTCGGTGACGGACCGCGCCCGCGAGCGGGTACCCGTGACCGTGACCTCCTCGATTCGCTGGTCGCCGTCGGCGCGCGAGCCGGTCGTTGCCTGTGCCGCGGCGCCCTGCGGAGCAATGATCGCCAGTGCGGCCCCTGTTGCCAATAAGCTGCGTAATAGTTGCATCGTTGTTCCCCCTCCGGAAATTCGCAACAGCTGAAATCGTTATTGTTGTCAAATTAGTACACTGAGCCGGCCTGCGCAAACGTACAGGCCGGCGCCGCGCGTCGGTTTTGTTGCTTTCCAGCAACAGGTGCTAGGAAATGCCGAGCAGGGCGCTGCGGATTTCCGCAGCCGTTGCGAGCCCGCGGCCGGTGCCGGCGATGCCCCGGGCGAAGCGGCGGACGAGGCTCGCGTTGTCCGGCGCCCGGCTGCCGTCCGGGAATTCGAGGTTGTTTTCAAAGCCGATGCGAACGTGGCCGCCTTGCTCAGAGGCGAAGCGCATGACGGTGAGCTCCTCGCGACCGAAACAGCAGACCGCCCACGGGAACTCGCTCGCATCGACCGCGCCGAGGATCGCCTCGAGGTCCGCGACCCGCCCGGGCGTAGCTGCCGCGTAACTGCCCAGCACGAACAGCGCAAACGGCGCAGGGTCTCCGAACACGCCCCGTTGGCGCAGCTCGTCGAAGCGCTGCGCGTCGGCTGCGGAATACAGGATCACCTGCGGCCAGCAGCCCCGGGCGGCGAGCCCGGCGAAGAACCGCGCGACGGGCGCTTCATCGGCGCCGGCGGGCAGGATCTCGCGCAGCGCGACGGAGACGGCTTCGGGCTGCACCGCTTCGACGACCTGCATCTGCTCGGCCGGGCCGTAGCGGCCGACGGCCTCGGTCGTGATCTGCAGGATGAGCTCGTCGCCGACCGCTGCCCGGATGGCGGCGATCGCTTCGCGGTAGCGGTCGGGCTCGAGCGTGTGCCCGCCCTCCTCGTCCCGTACGTGCAGGTGCAGGACGGACGCACCGGCTTCCTTCAGGCAGACCGCATCGGCAGCCTGCTCTTCGGGCGTCAGCGGCAGCGCCGGGTGGTCCGCACGGGTCCGGCGCGCACCGTTCGGCGCCGCCATCACGATCACCCGGTCGGCGCTGAACCGCCGCCACGCGTGGAGGCTCATTCGATCTCGACCTGGTCCAGCACGGCGACGAGCTTGCCGACGAGTTCGTCGACGTGGCTCGTGTCGTAGATGAAGGGCGGGGCGAGCAGGATGTGCGCCCCAACCGTGCCGTCCGCCGTGCCGCCGCCGGGGTAGATGATGAGGCCGGCCGCCATGGCCGCATCCCGGATGCGGGCCGCGTTTGCGGCGGCGGCGGGCGCACCGGTCGCACGGTCGGTAACGAGCTCGATGCCGATGAACAGTCCCCGGCCGCGGATGTCACCGACGTTCGGGTGCGCCGCGAAGGCGCGGCCCAGTTCGTCGAACAGCACCCTGCCCGTGGCCCGGACGCGGGCCAGCAGGTCGTACTCGTCGATCACGCCGGCAACGGCGAGCGCGGTCGCGCAGGCCGTCGCGTGCCCGATATAGGTGTGGCCGTGCTCGAAGGCCCCGAAGCCCTCGACGATCCCGTCGTGGATCTCGCCCGTCACGAGTGCCGCGCCGACAGCCTGGTAGCCACCGCCCAGCCCCTTGGCGATGGTCACGATATCCGGCCGCACGCCGTCCTGCTCGAACGCGAAATACGTACCGGTACGGCCGCAGCCCGACATGACCTCGTCCAGCACCAGGAGCACGCCGTAGCGATCGCAGATCTCGCGTATGGCCTCGAAATAGCCACCGACTGCCGGCACCGCGCCGAGCGTGGCACCGACGACCGTTTCGGCCATAAACGCGGCCACCCGCTCGGGCCCCGTCGCGAGGATCGCGTCCTCTAGCGAACGTGCAGCGCGCAGTGCGTAGTCGCGATCCGATTCGCCGGGCGCCTGGCAGCGGTAGGCGTAGCACGGCTCGACCTTGGGCCAGTCGTGCAGGAGCGGCGCGAAGATCCTGCGGCGGCCGAGGTTCCCGGACGCAGACAGCGCCCCGAGCGTGTTGCCGTGGTAGCTCTGCCGGCGGCTGATCACGACGTGCTTGCCAGCCTCCCCCTTCGCCAGCCAGTACTGGCGCGCGATCTTGATGGCCGTCTCGTTGGCCTCCGAGCCGCCCGACAGGAAATAGACGCGCGCCGCGGCGTCGCCGAAGCGGCCCGCGAGCTGTGCGGCAAGCTTTTCCTGCGGTTCATTGGTGAAGAACGCCGTGTGTGCGTAGGCAATCTTGTCGAGCTGCGCCTTGATTGCCTCGATGACGATCGGATGCGCGTGACCGAGGCAGCTGACCGCGGCGCCGCCGCTGCCGTCGAGATACTGCCGGCCCTCGCTGTCGTAGAGATAGACCCCCTCGCCCCGCATCCCCGTCGGGTAACGGTGTGCCGGGTTGCGGTAAAAGACGTTGCTCATCGGTCGGGCCGCCGTGGTCTTCGGCCACGCAACGTTATTCAGCACAACGGAGCGATGCGGTGCGCGGCCTCGCGGGCGCTTTGCCAGCGAAATACGTAGGAATCGGAGAAATAGTAGTAGATAACGCCGTTGGGGAACATCGCGACCGTGATCCCGCTCACGCCCGACATGAACGGCACCCAGACCGGGCGCGCGCACCCGAGCGACGGGCCCGCGTCGAAGCCCCAGAAACCGTTGTTGTACCTGAGACCCGGAGCCCCTGCCGGCAGCCCGCGATCCGCCGGGTCACGCTGCAGCGCGGCGGCAAGCATTTGCTCGTCCAGCATGGGCGTGCCGTCGAGTTCTGCACCGTCCATGAGCCACGCGGCGAGGCGCACGATGTCGTCCGCCTCGTAGGTAAGCCCGTAACCGGTAAACGGCTGGCGCACCGCATCGTAGGTTCTGAGCGGCTCATCGAGGAGCGGACTGAGCTCGAGCGGGCGCCAGAGTGGCTCGAGAAGGACGTCACGGTACAGGTCCGCACCGTCCGCCCGCCGCGCGACGAACGCCGCCAGTGCCGAGCCGAGCACGTAGGTGTCGGAGGTGTGATAGACGAAACGCGTGCCCGGCGCCGCCTTGCGGGGGAAGAAATGGCAGGCGAACGAAAGCTTGTCGCGATGCGCGTCGGCGAAGACGAACCACTCGTGCGGCTGTGAGAACTCGTCCTCTTCGAAAGCCGGTGAGCGGAAGTTGCCGGTCGCCATGTCGAGTGCGTTTTCGATGCTGACGTCGCCCCAGCGACGGCGATCACAGCGTTCGAGCAACCCGGCAATCCGCTGCTCTGCGAAGCCGGGATGCAGTCGTTGCAGCCGCATCGTCGCTACGCCGGCGAATACGGACTTGGCCGTCGAGTAGGATGGCAGCGGCAGGGAATCGCAGAACGGAAACGGCCCGTGCCGCGTTCGGCAGTCGCTGCGGTAGTGGACGCCGCCGGCAACGAGGCCGAGGACGCTGACGTCGCGCAGATCGATGCCGTCGTCGACGGCGAACCCGGCCGGGTCGACGCCCGGGTACTCGTCCGCGAGCTCGGCAAGCGGCCTGACCGGCAGGCGCGCGCGCCGGTGCCGCTCGAGCCTTGCGATCGCGGGCGCAGCCGCCGACGCGAGATCCCGCGCCGCGTAGACGAGGCCCGTGCTGCCGTAAAGATCCGCCTTGAAATAGCCGCAGGTCTCGCTCGCGACCTGGTACCTGGCACGGGACACCCGGCCGGCCGCATCGAACAGCCAGGCCAGGACGCCGTTGTGCGTGCAATTGGCGCTCCGCTCCTGCAGCACGAACGGCAGCGCCGCGCGGGTCCAGCCGCCGTCTGCTTCTTCCCGCCAGGCCCTGCCCGGCTGGAAGGCGATTTCCCAGTACGGGTGCGCGCCGCGAATCAGGCTCCGCTCGAGGGGCAGGAGGTCCACGCCGCGCTGCACGATGTCGATCGCGACGGCCGGCAGCACGCCGATCGGCTCGCCGACCTCCGCAACACGGCCCCAAGGATCGTGCACGACGGCGAGATGTGCGAGTTTCGCATCGACGACCAGCTCGAGGCGCCCCGCCATCGTCGCGCGCGGCGACAGCGCCCCGGCTGGCGGCCCGAAGGCCGCCATGCCGACCGGCTGCAGCGGTCCGACGTCCGCGGTGAGGAACGCGTCGACCGGCATCGTCTCCGGCGCCGCTCCCGAGGGCGCGAGGAAACCGAGCGTCAGCGCGGCAACCGCCCGCCACCGGGTATCAGTCGCCAAGCGGCACACCCTCGGCCTCGAGGACGGCGATGAGCGGTGCGAGCTGGTCGCGATAGTGACGCCACTTGCCGACGGAGCTCCGGTACACGGGCTGCCGGACCTGCACCGTGCTCGCCGTCGTCGATGCCTCGGGATTCTCGTAAAAGCGCAGGCAGGCCGCCTGCCAGTCGAGCCCGCAGAATTCGAGCAGCCGCCGGACCTCGTGCTCGAAATCGTCGACGAGTGCCTCGTAATCGACGGTCAGGAACGCATCCGGCAGGACCCGCTCCCAGTGCGCCATCAGCCTGTGATAGGCGGCGTAATAGCGGCCGAGCTCCTCGAGATCGTAGGAAAACGGGTAGGCGTCGACGAACAGCTGCTTGTAGATCGCGTAGCAGGTATCGAGCGGATGGCGGCGCAGGTGGACGATGCGCGCCTTTGGCAACGCCAGCCGGATCAGTCCGAGGTACAGATAGTTGAGCGGCATCTTGTCGACAAAGCGCGGGGTATGCCCGGTGAAGGGACGGGTGCTCGCGATGTAGGCGTCGCCGAGGGCCCTGAAATCGAGCTCGGCGCTCTGCCGGACCAGCGCATCGCGATCGGCCGGCGGCCCGGAGGCGCCTGCCCTCGCCCGCCGGGTCAGCTCGACGGCGAAGTTCGTGAGTTCGCCCGCGGCGTGGACATCGGAATGACTGGCCAGCACGCGCTCGACCAGCGTCGTGCCCGTGCGCGGCAGGCCGAGCACGAAGATTGCTTCGTCGTTGTCCGAACCGGCCGATGCCGCCGCCAGACACTCCGCGGTGAAGGTCTCCTCGATGGCCACCATCGTTTCGATGTCGCGCGCGACGTCGTAGCGCATGAGCCCGCGCCGCGCCGCGGCACCCTGGCTGAGACGGGCGAACGATCGTTCGTACTCGCCCAGGTCCTCGAGTTCCTTCGCCAGTGCGTAGCAGACCTGCGCGACGCCGCGGGGATCGTCGATCGCAGCGGCCAGCAGGTCCTCCAGGGC
>JAWWBD010000097.1:0-10768 GCA_033721115.1 Woeseiaceae bacterium
ACCGACGCCCTGCTCGCCTCGCTCGATGCCGACGTCGTGCTGCTCAACGTGACCGGCGGCCTGCGCTCGGACCTCCCCGCCGGGCCGCTCACCTACGGCAGCGTGTTCCGGATGTTCCCGTTCGACAACCGCGTCGTGATCCTGGAAATGAGCGGCAGCGACCTCCGGCGCATCGTCGCCGCGCAAGCGCACAACCATCGCCGCCGGATGGGCTTCGCCGGCATGCAGGCGCGGGTCGCCTGCGCGGACGGGCAGATGATCGTGGAAATCGAACTGGACGATGGCCGCATCCTTGAGGACCGCGACACCGTCCGCGTTGCCGTCAACGACTTCCTGGCAACGGGCGGCGACCGGATGCTGACACCCGCGATGCCCGCGGGCGGATTTACCTGGTCGGAGGACCCGCGCTTCGCCCGCGACGTCATCGCCGACTGGTTCCGGCGGCAGGACGGCACGCTCGATGCCGCCGACTTCGTGACGGCGAATCCGGCGCGCTGGCACCTGCCGGAGAACCTGCCGGCCGACTGCAGGCTCTAGCGCTTCCTGTACACCCCGAAGTGCACGGAGGGAGGCCGGGCCGGCGTGCCCGGCGGAACCGCGGCGGGCACGCGATTGTGGATGGGGTCGATGCTCCGGAGGTAGGCGACGATCGCGGTGACGTCCGCCTCCGTCAGCTTCGCATAGCCCTGCCAGGGCATGACGGCGATCAGCCGGCCGCCGTGGCGTCCGACGCCGGCGCGGATCGCGATGGCGATCTGCTGGTCGCTCAGACTCCCGATGCCGGTCTCGGGGTCGGGCGTGATGTTCGGCGGATAGACGACGCCCGGGTGCCTGTGCTCGAGCGGATTGGTGTAGGCGATGCCGGTGCGCGAACCGGCCAGGGGGCGTTCGCGGTCGGGGCTGCCCTCGAGTGCACCGTCCGTGTGGCAGGCGCCGCAGCCGAGCAGTTCGACGAGGTACCGGCCCCGCGCCGCGACCTCCCGGCCCGCCGGCGCGACGCTGCCCGGCCGGACCGCCGGCGCCTCCAGCACGGTCGCCGTCTCAAGCGCCTCGTAGTCCTCGAGCGGATCGTAGGGCGCCGCGCAGGCGGCGAGCGCCAGCGCCGTCAGACCCGGGATAAAGTCCTTGCTGTGCAACGCCTTGCCCTCTCGTTACCGTCCCGATTGTCGCCCGGCAGGGCGCTGCGGGAAATCGGGGAAAACCCATAGCCCGGGCGCGCAAAACCTTGAACTCCGTAGCCGTTTTCGGGACAGCCCGGCTTTACAATAAGCCCATGCTGCGTTCCCGCATCGCCGTCTTCCTGCTCGCCCTCGGGACCCCGGTCGCCGTGTACGCCGTCTGCACCTGCGGTTTCGGCGACGGCCGCTTCACGCTGACGACCATCAACGTCGACGGCAACATGGCCGACTGGGCACCGGTTCACGCCGACCTCGACAACAACGTCTGCGACGGGCCGTCCGGCGGGCTCGCCGACCGGGACGCGCCCGTGCAGTCGACCGGCCGCGACCTGACGCACTTCGCCTATACATGGGACGCCGCCAGGATCTATCTCTTCACGGAACGCGCCGGTTCCTCGTCCAACGTGCAATCCTTTGCCTATTACGCCGACGTCGACAATGACCAGCTGATGGAGACGGGCGAGCCGGTGATCGGCGTCACCTGGCGCGGGAGCAACCGGCGTGTCGACGTGTACGTGTTCAGCTACGTCGCGGCGACGGCGGGCGGCGACCCGATGGTCGACGGCAACGGCTTCGGTGACGGCTACACGCTGCCCGGCTCGTTCGCCAACGTCCCCTCGGGCGGCAACCCGACCCGTGCCGGGAACTGGGGCTCGGCGAACGGGCTGCAGATGGAATTCTTCGTGACCTGGGCCGAGCTCGGCGTGGCGCCGGGCTCGCCGTTCACTTTCCACGTGTCGAGTTCGAATGCCTCGCTCGGCGCGTCGAGCTTCACGGCGCAGATCGACGACAACCTGAGCGGCTGCGGCGGCGGTCTCGGCTCCACCGTCATCCCCGGCGTGAGCTTCACGCCCGACCGTTCCCTCCCGGGCTTCGCGGGCCAGGACGCGGTCGCGGTGCATACGCTGACCAACACCGGCAACGCCATCGACCGCTACGACTTCAGCACGGCAGCGAGTGGCGACTTCAGCCCGGCCGTCAGTTACTACGAGGACACCGACGGCAGCGGGACGCTGACGGCCGGAGACACGCTGCTGACCGATACTGACGGCGACGGCAATCCCGACTCGGCACCGCTGGCGCCGTCGGCATCCGTCACGATCCTCGTCGTCTACGCGGTGCCGGGAACCGTCCGCAACGGCGACGTCGCAACGATCGTCGTCACTGCGGCCTCGGACTTCCAGCCGCTGGTGGCGGCAAGCGTCACCGACACGATCACCGCGGTACCCGCCCCGAATCTCCTGGTCAGCAAGGAGTTCACGACGATCAGCGATCCGGTCAATCTCGGCGTCGGGCCGAAGCCGATTCCCGGCAGCACCGTCGAGTACACGATCACGATCACGAACCAGGGGCCGGGAACGGTCGACATGGACACTTTCGAGATCTCGGACGCCGTCCCCAACGACAGCTGTTTGCTCGTCACGGATCTCGGCGGCGGCGGTCCCGTCCGTTTCACGGACGGCAACCCGGCCAGCGGGCTGACCTACACGTTCACGAGCCTGGGCAGCGCCACCGACGATCTGGAGTTTTCCGCCGACGGCGGTGCCAGCTACGGCTACACCCCGGTTGCAGGGCCGAACGGCTGCGACCCCGCGGTGACCCACCTGCGCATCGTGCCCAAGGGCACGTTTGCCGCGGACTCGGGTTCGGGCTCCCCCGAAGCCGGGTTCGCGTTCCGAATCCTGATCGACTGACCACACCCGGGCCGGGGTGCCGGATTTTTCCGGCACCCGCCCGCTTGCTGTACAATCCGGCGTCTCACACTCCGACCACCCGACAAAAACCGAAGAGAGCCATCGTGAGCAACGCCGAACAGCTAGAAATCATCAGGTCCCGCCCCGGATTCATCGCCGCACTCGACCAGAGCGGCGGCAGCACGCCGAAGGCCCTGAGCCAGTACGGGATCGAGGAGAACGCGTGGTCGAACGACGACGAGATGTTCGCCCTCGTTCACCAGATGCGGACCCGCATCATCACCAGCCCCGCCTTCGACGGCAGGCGAATCCTCGGCGCGATCCTGTTCGAGAACACGATGGATCGCGAGATCGAGGGCCAGCCGACAGCGAGTTATCTCTGGAAGGTCAAAAACGTCGTCCCGTTCCTCAAGGTCGACAAGGGCCTGGCGGAAGAAACCGACGGCGTGCAGCTCATGAAGCCGATGCCGGACCTCGACAAGCTGCTCGCAAAAGCGAACGAGAACGGCGTATTCGGCACCAAGATGCGCTCGGTGATCAAGCAGGCCGACGAGGCGGGAATCCGGTCCAACGTGGCCCAGCAATTCGAGATCGGCGAGCGCATCATCGCAGCGGGCCTGGTGCCGATCATCGAGCCCGAGGTCGACATCCATTGCCCGGACAAAGCCGAGGCGGAGGCGCTGCTGCACGCGGCGATCGTCGAACACCTCGACAAGCTCGCGGACGACCAGGTCGTCATGCTCAAGCTGACGCTGCCCGAGGAAGATAACCTCTACGCCGACTGCATTGCGCACGCCAACGTCGCCCGCGTCGTTGCGCTGTCCGGCGGCTACTCCCGCGAAGAAGCCAACGCCCGCCTCGCGCGGCAGCACGGCATGGTCGCGAGCTTCTCGCGCGCACTGGTCGAAGGCCTGAGTGCAGACCAGTCGGACGACGAGTTCAATTCGATGCTGGACGCATCGATCCAGGCCATTTTCGACGCGTCGAGCACCTGAGCCGATCCCGCCTGGCCCCTGCGACCGCCGCGCGACAGCGGCGGTCGTCCTGACGAGCGAGCAAACCATGAGTGCCGCAAACATTATCTACACGATGACGGACGAGGCGCCGGCCCTGGCGACGTATTCGCTGTTGCCGGTCATCGAGGGTTTCACCGGCGCCGCGGGCGTCGACGTCGAGCTCAAGGACATCTCGCTCGCCGGCCGGATCATCGCGAACTTCCCGGACGACCTGGCGCCCGAGCAGCGCCAGAGCGACGCGCTGGCGGAACTCGGCGAGCTCGCAAAGACACCGGCGGCCAACATCATCAAGCTGCCGAACATCAGCGCCTCGATCCCGCAGCTCAATGCGGCGATCCGCGAGCTCAAGGCCCAGGGCTTCGCACTTCCCGACTATCCCGACGAACCGAAGGACGACGCCGGCAGAAAAATCCGCGAACGGTATTCGCGCGTCCTCGGCAGTGCCGTCAACCCGGTCCTGAGGGAGGGCAATTCGGATCGCAGGGTGGCCAGGGCCGTCAAGCAGTATGCGAAAAAGAACCCGCACTCGATGGGCGCGTGGAGCGCGGACTCGAAGACGCAGGTAGCGCACATGCAGGACGGCGATTTCTACGCCAGCGAGCAGTCGGCTGTCTGCGCGGCAGCGGGCAAGCTGCGCATCGAACTCAAAACGCGCGAGGGCGAGACCATCGTGCTCCGGGAAAGCGTGCCGGTACTCCAGGGCGAGGTCGTGGACGGCGCCGTCATGCGGGTCGCAGCACTGCGCGACTTCTTCGCCGCCGAAACCGAAAAGGCACGGGAGGCCGGCGTGCTGCTCTCGCTGCACGTCAAGGCGACGATGATGAAAGTGTCCGACCCGATCATCTTCGGCCACGCGGTCTCGACCTACTACGCTCCCGTGTTCGAGAAGCACAAAGCGCTGTTTGCGGAGCTGGGTGTCGACCCCGACAACGGCATCGGCGACGTGTACGCGAAGATCGAGGCGCTGCCCGCCGACCAGCGCCGGGAAATCGAGGCCGATATCGAGGCCGTTTACGCAAAGCGGCCGGCGCTCGCAATGGTCGACTCCGACAAGGGCATCACGAACCTGCACGTGCCGTCCAACGTGATCATCGACGCCTCCATGCCCGCCGCCATCCGTTCATCCGGCAAGATGTGGGGGCCGGACGGCAAGCTGCACGACACCAGGGCGCTGATTCCCGATCGCTGCTACGCCGGCATCTACCAGGCGATCATCGACGACTGCAAGGCACACGGTACGTTCGACGTAACGACGATGGGCAACGTCTCGAACGTGGGCCTCATGGCGCAGAAGGCCGAAGAATACGGCTCCCACGACAAGACCTTCGAGATCCCGGCCGACGGCGAGGTGCGCGTATTCGACGAGGCCGGCAACGTCGTGCTTGCCCATTCCGTGCACAAGGGTGACATCTGGCGCATGTGCCAGACCAAGGACCTGCCGATCCGCGACTGGGTGCGGCTGGCCGTCGAGCGCGCCCGCCAGACCGGCGCGGCGGCGATCTTCTGGCTGGACGAGAACCGGGCCCACGATCGCAACCTGATCGCGAAGGTACGGGACTATCTCGGCGAACACGATACTGACGAACTCGACATTCGCATCCTGTCGCCCGTGGATGCGATGCACGCGACGCTCAAGCGGGTTCGGGCCGGTGAGGACACGGTATCCGTGACGGGCAACGTGCTGCGCGACTACCTCACGGACCTGTTCCCGATCCTGGAGCTCGGCACGAGCGCCAAGATGCTGTCGATCGTCCCGCTCCTGAACGGCGGCGGGCTTTACGAAACCGGCGCCGGCGGCTCGGCGCCGAAACACGTCCAGCAGTTTCTCGAAGAAGGCCACCTGCGCTGGGATTCGCTCGGCGAGTTCCTCGCGCTGGCGGTGTCGATCGCCGACCTCGCCGAGAAGACCGGCAACGAGCGCGCGCGGGTTCTCGCCCAAGCCCTCGACGAGGCGAACGCCCGCTACCTCGAGGAGAACCGGTCGCCGTCGCGCAAGGTGCACGAGCTGGACAATCGCGGCAGCCACTATTACCTCGCGCGGTACTGGGCAGAGGCCGCGGCGCAACAGGACAATGACGCCGCGCTCGCCGAACGCTTCGCCCCCGTGGCCCGGGCGCTCGCGGAAAAAGAGCAGGAGATCCTGGCCGAGCTCGACGCGGCGCAGGGCCAGGCCGTCGATATCGGCGGTTACTACCATCCCGACCCTGCGCTGACGGCCGCGGCCATGCGGCCGAGCCCGACGTTCAACGCGATCATCGACGGCATCTGAAGCCGCGGGGGCAGTCGGCGCATCCGGCGCCCTGTCAGTCGCCCCCGGGTGTTCGCGTGCGCGCGGCGGTCCGTCGATCGACCACCGCAGCCGCCGAAACCTGCGACAGCAGGTTGACGCCCGAGCGCGCCATGTCCGGAATGCGGTCAACGCCGAGCACGATCGCGAGCGCACCTGCCGGCACGCCGACCGCCTCGAGCGCCGGCGCCATGGTCACGACGCTCGACGACGGTACGGGCGCAACCGTGAGCGACACGAGGAACGTGGCCAGCATGGCCGCGCCGACGGCGGTGACCGGTATCGGCACGCCGTAGAGATGCGCCAGGAAAATGACGGCGGCGCCCTGGAACAGCGCGCTGCCCGGCCGGTGCATCGAAGCGCCGAGCGGCACCAGCAGGTCCGCGATCTGCGCTGACACCCCGAGATTCTTGCGCGTCTCCTCCAGCGTGACCGGCAGCGCCGCCGCGGTGCTCGTCGTCGAAACGGCGATCGCGGTCGCGCCGAAAGTGCCGCCGAGGAACCGGGCCGGGCCGATCCGGGCCGCGAGCGCCACGACCGGCAACGTGACGGCGGCCAGGAAGATGACGAGGCCCACGATGACGCTGACGATGAAGACGGCGAGGCCCTGCACCAGGTCCCAGCCGAGCTTCGCCGTCACCGGTGCGGCCAGGCCGAACACGCCGACGGGCGCCGTGTAGAGGATCCACCAGACCAGCCGGATCAGCGCAGCCGCGACGTCGTCCGCGAACCCGACGAGCCGGTCGCGACGCTCGGCGGCGAGCGTGCCGGTGGCGGCTGCGACCAGTGCCGTGAAAACGATGAGCGGCAGGATCGCCCCAGCGCTCGCTGCCGCAAAGGGATTCGCCGGCACCAGGCTGACGAGAAAGTCGACGACGCCGGGCAGCTCGGGCAGCTCGGCGGCGGCCGTGCCCGGCATCTTCAGGTCGCCGGTGAACCGGAGTCCGACGTGCATCGTCGCCATCCCGATCGCGATCGCCGGGATCAGCGTGAGCCAGTAGTAGCCGATCGTGAGCCCGCCGATCCGCCCGAGCCGCCGCGGATTGCCGAGGCGCGCGATGCTCGAGAAGATCACCGTCACGACCAGCGGGATCACGACCATCCGGATCGCGTTCATGAACAGGATCCCGAGCGGGGCCGAGCCATTCGCGATCGCGAGCAGCAGGGCACTGTCCGTCGCGGCGGCGCCGAGCCCGACGCCGAGGCCGAGCACCAGGCCCAGGGCGATGGTCAAATGCAGCATGGCGCTCCCCGCGCGACGGCCTCCCCAGCCCCAGAAGCTATCGCATCGAGCCAGAGGGGCGCAAAGCGCCGGTGCGACGGCCGGGGATTTGCCTGTGCCCGCGGCGCGCACGATACTCTGCGCGCATGCAGATCGCGCCCGCTGACATCGATCCCGCCGCGTCGGCGCTGTTCCTCGACGTCGACGGCACGCTGCTCGAACTCGAATCGAGGCCTGGCGACGTGCGCGCGGATCCGGTCCTGATCCGGCTGCTCCAGGCCCTGGAATCGCGCCTGGACGGCGCCCTGTGCCTCGTCAGCGGCCGGCCCGTCGCCGACATCGACCGCATCTTTGCCCCGGTCCGGTTCCCGGCGGCCGGTGCCCACGGCGGCGAACTGCGGGTCGCGGACGGGGCACCGGTCGATACGCTGGACGCGCCGCTGCCCCGGACCGTCACCGAGCGCCTCGCCGCGTTCGTCGCGGAGCACGAAGGCCTGCTGCTCGAGACGAAAAGCGCCGGCGCGGCCCTCCACTACCGCAACGCGCCGGCGCTCGAGAACGCGTGTCGCAGCCTCCTCGCCGAGCTCGGGCCGGATATCGGTGACGAGCACCGGCTCATCGACGGCAAGATGGTGCTCGAACTCGCCCCGCGCGACCAGACCAAGGGTGAAGCCATACGCAAAATGCTGCACCATGTGCCGTTCCGCGGCCGGCGCCCGGTTTTCGTGGGTGACGACGTAACCGACGAGGACGGCTTCCGCGCGGTCAATGCGCTCGCCGGGATCGCGGTCCGTGTCGGCGGGGACGATCCGACGGCGGCCCGCTACCGGTTGCCGGACGTCGCCGCCGTCCGGGCCTGGCTCGAAGCGATTGCCGGAGCGCCGGACTCGCAATGAACTGCATGTACAAGGAGATGCCAACGTGCCCCACCTCGACCTGGGCCTGATCGGCAACTGCCAGGTGGCAGCAATGATCGACG
This sequence comes from Woeseiaceae bacterium, assembly GCA_033721115.1. Lineage (GTDB taxonomy): Bacteria > Pseudomonadota > Gammaproteobacteria > Steroidobacterales > Woeseiaceae > UBA1847. The sequence continues at coordinate 8,377 of JAWWBD010000097.1, forward strand.
AGCGCGCCAACCTCGTCTGGTCCTGTCTGCCCCAGTTCGATTCCGACCCGGTTTTCTGCCGCCTGCTCCGGAACTCGGAGGGCCCGGACGCACCCGGTTTCTTCGACATCGAACTCGTCGACTTCGCGCAGAGCGAGCGAGCCTACGAGACCAACACCCCCATCCTGACCACGACGCTCTACGACGCCAACGGCGGCGCGATCGAGATCACCGACCTTGCACCGCGCTACGAGTACGTCGGCCGCATGTTCACGCCGATGATGCTGCTCAGGCGCGTCGAGGTCGTGGCGGGCAATCCCCGCATCCGCATCCGGCTGCGCCCCGCGCGCGACTACGGTGCCGAAGCCTGCCCCACGACGCACGGCAGCAACCACATCCGCTACCTCGGCAGCGACACGACGCTCAGGCTGACGACCAATGCCTCGCTCACGCACGTGCTCGAGGAGAATGCCTTCCTTCCCAAGCACCCGCTGTACCTGATTCTCGGTCCCGACGAGACGATTCCCGAGTCCTGCGAAGACGCCTTTCACTCGCATTACCGGTCGACCCTGACCTACTGGCAGCGCTGGTCGCGCGGCCTGTCGATCCCGTTCGAATGGCAGGAAGCCGTCATCCGGGCCGCGATCACGCTGAAACTGTGCACCTTCGAGGACACCGGGGCCGTCGTCGCGGCGCTCACGACGTCGATCCCCGAAGCGGCGAACAGCGGCCGCAACTGGGACTATCGCTTCTGCTGGCTGCGCGACAGCTATTTCGTCGTCCAGGCGCTGAATCGCCTCGGCGCGACGATGACGATGGAAAGCTACATCGCCTGGATCATGAACATTGCAGCCGAGGCCGGTGAGGAAGAGCTGAAGCCCCTCTACGGCATCAGTGGCCGCTCCCTGACCGACGAACTCATCGTCGATTCGCTGTCCGGGTACCGCGGCATGGGGCCGGTGCGCCGCGGTAACCAGGCGTTCGAGCAGGTCCAGCACGACGTCTACGGCGCCGTCGTGCTGTCTGCCACCCAGTTTTTCTTCGACCACCGCCTGATCCGGACCGGCACCGAGGCCGAGTTCAGGCGTCTCGAAATCCTGGGCCGCTGGGCGGAACGCAAGTACGACCAGCCCGACGCGGGGCTCTGGGAATATCGCGGACGACAGCGCGTCCACACCTTCTCGAGCCTGATGTGCTGGGCCGCCTGCGACCGGCTCGCCAAGATCGCCGCAAGGCTCGGTAAGTCCGAGCGCGCCGCGCACTGGCGGGCATCGGCCGACAAGATCCGCAACGTCATCCTCGACGAAGCCTGGGACGACGAGCAGAAATCCTTCACCGAAAGTTTCGGCCGCCCGGAAATGGACGCGAGCCTGCTGACCATGCACGACCTCGGGTTCATTGCCGCCGACGATCCGCGCTTCGTTTCGACCGTCGACTGCATCGGCAAGCACCTGCGGCGTGGCAAGTACCTGTTCCGCTACGATGCGGCCGACGACTTCGGCGAGCCGGAGAACGCGTTCAACATCTGCACATTCTGGTACATCGAGGCGCTTGCCAGCATCGGCCGGCGCGACGAGGCGCGCGAGCTGTTCGAGAACATGCTCGCGATGCGCAACTCGCTCGGGCTCCTGTCCGAGGACATCGACCCGGACACCGGCGAACTCTGGGGCAACTTCCCGCAGACCTACAGCATGGCTGGTATCATCAACGTCGCCGTTCGCCTGAGCCGCTCCTGGGAAGAAGCGCTGTAAGCCGGACCGGCCGACCCGGTGTCATGAAAGATCAGCAGCGACTCATTATCGTCTCCAACCGCGTCGCGATGCCCAAGAAGGACGGCGCGGCGGCCGGCGGCCTCGCGGTCGGCATCCTCGCCGCCCTCGAGGAGCACGGCGGCATGTGGTTCGGGTGGAACGGCAGGCTGACGGACTCGAGCGATGCCGGCGCACCCGAGATCACGACGCGCGGCAACATCGACTACGCGACGATTTCGCTCAACGAAGCCGACTACGAACGCTACTACAACGGCTACAGCAACAAGGTGCTGTGGCCTATCTGCCACTACCTGCTCGATTTCATCCAGTACGATTCGGCCGACTTCGACGGCTACCGGCGCGTCAATGCACAGTTCGCCCGCAAGCTCGGCGCGCTGGTGAATCCCGGCGACATCATCTGGGTTCACGACTATCACCTGATCCCGCTCGCGGCGGAACTGAGGAATGCGGGGCACGACAACCCGATCGGGTTTTTCCTGCACACGCCGTTCCCGGCCTTCGAAGCGCTCCGGGCGGTCCCGGGCTACGAGTACCTGCTGCGGGCCATGTGTGCCTACGACGTGATCGGTTTCCAGACCGACCACGACCTCGCCGCCTTCGAAACCTGCATCCGCGAGCCGGTCGTCGGGGCGGAGTTCGAC
>JAWWBD010000098.1:0-10758 GCA_033721115.1 Woeseiaceae bacterium
CTGGTCACCCACCTGCACCCGGACCACGTGGGCTGCGCCGGCTGGCTCGCCGAGCGGCACGGCGTCGAGCTCTGGATGAGCCGCGAAGAGTACCTTTTGTGCCGGATCCTGATCGCCGACACCGGCCGGCATGCGCCCGAGGCGGGCGTGCGTTTCTACCGCGCGGCCGGCTTCCCGGACGAGGCGCTGACCCGCTACCGCGAGATGTTCGGCATGTTCGGCAAGTACGTCGCGCCGCTGCCCGAATCGTACCGGCGCCTGGTCGATGGCGACGTCGTGCCGATTGACGGCAACGACTGGGAAGTCGTCGTCGGCCGCGGCCATTCACCGGAACACGCCTGCCTGTTCAACGCCGGGCAGAACCTCGTGATCTCCGGCGACCAGGTGCTGCCGACAATCTCCTCGAACGTCAGCGTGTACCCGACCGAGCCGCACGCGAACCCGCTGCGCGACTGGATCGAATCGCTGACCGCGATGAAGTCGCGCCTGCCCGAGGACGTGCTCGTGCTGCCGGCGCACGGACTGCCGTTTCGGGGCGCACACGAGCGCCTCGATGCGCTGATCGAAGAGCACCGGGTCGGCCTCGACAAGCTGCTCGATCTCTGCAGCGAGCCGCAACGCGCCATCGACGTGTTCCCGGCGCTGTTCAAGGGCCGGATCTCGAAGGGCAACCTGATCATGGCCACCGGCGAAGCGGTCGCCCACCTCAACTACCTGCTCGCCACCGGCGACCTGGAAACCGACGCCGAGGACGGCGTCACCTGGTACCGCCGCAAATAACTCGCGAAAAACCCGAACAAAAGGGGGTCAGAGCCCTTTCGGCCGAATGCGTCGCCATCAAGTGCCTGATTTCAAAAGAAACCCCAATGAAAAGGGGTCAGAGCCCTTTTTGAAAGGGCTCTGACCCCTGTTGGGGGTGGCGCGGTGTCAGGCGCGGTCGCGGACGCGCCGGGCGCGCCGGTCGTGGCGCGAATCGATGCGATCGCCGCGCTTGTCGAGGCGCCGGTCGATCCGGTCGCCCTTCCGGTCGAGCCGATCATTGACCCGGTCGCCCTTGCGGTCGAGCCGCCTGTCGATGCGATCGCCCTTGCGATCGAGCCGGTCCGAGAGGCGGTCGCGGCCCGCATCGGCGGCGCGATCAGACTTGCGGTCGAGCCGCTCGTTGATCCGGTCGCCCTTCCTGTCGAGGCGGCGGTCGATGCGGTCACCGCGGGCATCCAGCCGGTCGTCGATGCGGTCACCGCGTTCGTCGAGGCGATCCTCGATGCGGTCACCGCGGTGGTCGATACGGTCGGCAACCCGGTCGCCCGGATCGGCCCAGACGTTGCCGGCGATGACCAGCAATACGGCCGTTACAACAATGAGTCTCCTGGTATCCATGTGCAATCTCCTGCGTATCCTTGCGAAAGTGGCGTTGTCAGGAGGTACAACGCGGCGCTTGGAAGGCCGTTGACGCCGACGCCTGAAAAGTCGAACTTTATGTCAAACGATGCGTAGCGGTGGCCGGCCCGGTTAGGGACATTTACCGATTGAGGCGCAAGATTGGATCACCCATTATCGATGCGCGTCTCGGTGCAACCAGGGGACCGTGAGTGATGAACCAGGACAACGGCACGGACCGCAACGATCTGCCGTTCGTTGCGCCCTGCCGCAACCTGAAACCCTGGGCCCCGCTCGGCTGGCTAAGGCGCGGCTTCGTCGATCTCATGCATGCGCCGCGCCAGAGCCTGGTCTATGGCCTGGCGGCCGCGGTACTCATCGCCGCCGTCAGCCTGATCGCCTGGCTCCGCGGTGGCCAGTGGATTCTCTACGCGATGCTCGGCGGCTTCGTGTTCCTCGCGCCGCTCACCTGCGTGGGGCTCTACGCGATCAGCGCGCAGCTCGAGCGGGGGCAGCAACCGCTCCTGGCACGCAGCCTGCGCGCCGCCTTCCGGCGCCACCTCGGGAATGAACTCGTTTTCGCGCTGGTGCTGCTGGTCATCTTCCTCGTCTGGGCGCGGGCAGCGGTCATGATCACCGTGTTCATGCCCGATGTCCCGGACCCCGGCATGGACGACCTGTGGCCCTATCTCGCTTTCGGCAGCATGGTCGGCGCGGTCTTCGCCGCGGTGACTTTCGCCGCGAGCGCGTTTTCCTTGCCGATGCTGATGCACCGCGACGTCGACAGCATCACGGCCATCGTCACCTCGATCAACGCGGTACTACGCAACAAGGCCGCAATGCTGGTCTGGCTGGGCCTGATCGTCGGTGGCCTGCTCCTCGGCGTCGTGACCGCCTTCGTCGGGCTCATCGTCATCATCCCGCTCATCGGCTATGCCGCCTGGCACGGCTACCTCGAAACCATCGACGCGAGCGACTTCCCGCGCCACGAGGCGGGCATCACGGCAATCCCCCGCGCGCACTGACAACGCATCTCCGCGGCCGATCAGGCGCGCAAGTTGCCCGGATCGACCGCCAGGCGCAATTCGGCGGCCACGATCGCCAGGCTGTTATCAAGTGTCCACAGCTTTGCTGTCGGAGTGAGCACGGTTGCGGCGAGCAGGTGTGCATCGACAAAACCGATACCCCGTCCCATCAATGCCCTGTTCTCGATGAACTCCAGCGCCTCGTCCTGAGATGCAAGAGCTGCCTGCGGCAGATTCTGCAGGTACCCGAGAACGGTCCCGCGGTTTTTCAGATTGCCGCAAGCTATTTCGCCGACGACAAAGGGATGGATGAGTACCCGGCTCTTGCGCAGGAGCCGATCCAGCGCCTCCTCCCCGCGGCGCAGATGTTCGATCCAGACGGATGTATCGACCAGGATCACGCTGCGCCGGAGCGCCGGCGGCGCACGGGCGTGAGGTCAGGCTCGCTGCCGCCGAGCAGCGCCAGTCGACGGGCGCTTTCCCGTTCGACAAGTGCTCGCAGTCCTTCGCGCACCAGCGCCGTTTTCCCTGTCAGGCCGGTCACCCTCCGCGCCTCCTGCAGGAGGTCATCGTCAATGTTCAGGGTCGTGCGCACAAGCCGGTCTCCAAGGATGATACATACTAAATAAGCATCAATTGATGCTTATTTTATATGCGAAGCGCACGCGATCACAAGAAATCCTGGCCCGGGCGCCGGTCCTGCGCCAGTCGCGAATACGGGCCATTTCGACGAATACGGCGCCGGCAGGCGGGGGGTTGGCTTTCAGCTGCCGGCGAGTTCGAGGGCGCAGTAGCTCGCGCCCAAAAGCCCCGGCTGCTCGTGGAGGATGAGCTGCGTCGGGATGCGCTCCAGCAGCGACCGGTGCCGGCCCTTGGCCTCGAAGCCCGAGCGGAAGCGGCTGTTCTCCAGTAGGTCGGGGTAGCGGCGGACGATGCCACCGGCGATGAATATGCCGTCCTTCGCGCCGAGCGCCATCGCGTAGTCGCCGGCGAACTGGCCCAGGATCTCGAAGAACATCTGCACGGACTCGGCGGCGCGGGCATCGCTGCCGTTCTTCGCGCTCGCGAATATATCGGCAGCCTTGAGCGGTACGTGCTGCTCGCCGTGGATCCGGGACAGCGCCCAGTAGATGTTCTCGAGCCCGGGTCCCGACACGAAGCGCTCGGTGGACACCCGGTCGAAACGCTCGCGGAGCGCCGTGAGCATGTCGATCTGCACCCGCGACTCCGGGGCGAAGCCCCCGTGGCTCGCTTCGCCGGGAATCGGCAGCAGCAGTTTGCCGTGCTTTCTCAGGCCCACCGCGCCGAGGCCGGTGCCGGGACCCACGACGCCGACCGTGTAGTGCTCACTGGCCAGCGGTTCAGGATCGGGCAGGCCGACCGCCCGGCAATCGTCGGGGCCGAGGAACGGCACCGAGTAGGCGATCGCCTCGAAGTCGTTCAACAGCCGGACCTTCTCGATAGCAAACTGCGCGCCGAGCTCGGTCGAGCCGATGCTCCAGGGATTGTTCGTGAAGCGCACGCGCTGGTCGACGATCGGCCCCGCCGCCGCGAGGCAGATCACGTCCGGCGCTTTCGCGCCCGCGTCTTTCAGGTACTGCTTGATGGCGAGGTCGGCCGATGCGAAATCCGCGCACTTGAGCGTCGCCTCCTTGCTGAAGCCCGGCTTTTTCGGATCGGCCAGCGCGAAGCGCGCGTTGGTGCCGCCGATGTCGCCGATGAGCAGGACTTTACTCGCCATCAAGTTCCCCGGTTCGTCGGCGGCAATCCTCTCACAGTCAGCGGCAGGCCGCAGCCCGTGGCGCCGTCAGGACGACTTGCCCGCGAGCGAACTCGCCCCCTGCTCCGCGCCCGTCACCACCGCGCGAAAGTTGCCGAAAAGTTCGCGCCCCAGCCCCGCGTGACTCGCATGCAGGTCGACTTCGGGCGCAGGCCGGGCGGCGATGTCCTCGCCGTCGGCGGTGACCTCGAGCGTGCCCGTCTCGGCGCAGACCGTCACGAGGTCGCCGTCGCGGATGCGGCCGATAAGGCCGCCGTGTATCGCCTCCGGTGTCACCTGGATCGCGGCGAGTACCTTGCCCGAGGCGCCCGACATCCGGCCGTCGGTCAAGAGCGCCACTTTGAAACCGCGGTTCTGCAGCACGCCCAGGTACGGCGTCAGCTTGTGGAGCTCGGGCATGCCGTTGGCGGCGGGCCCCTGACACGGCAGGACCGCGACGAAGTCCGTCTCCAGTTCGTCGTCGTTGAACGCGTCGATGAAGGCGGCCTGCGACGCAAACACCCTGGCTGGCGCCTGCACCCGGTAGTGCTCGGGCTTCACCGCGGAGACCTTGACGATCGCCCGGCCGACGTTGCCGGCGACCACGCGCAGCCCGCCCTCGGTGTCGAACGGGCGGTCGACAGGGCGCAGGATGTCCTCGTCGAGCGAGGCCTCCTGCGCGGGCCGCCAGGCGAGCTGCCCGTCGGCGATGTGCGGCTCGACGGTAAAGCGGTCGAGGCCCGGGCCGAGGATCGTCTGCACGTCGGCATGCAGGTAGCCGCCGTCGAGCAGCTCGCGGATCATGAAGCCGAGTCCGCCAGCGGCGTGAAAGTGGTTCACGTCGGCGAGGCCGTTCGGGTACACGCGGGCCAGGAGCGGGACGGCCGCCGAGAGTTCTGCGAAGTCGTCCCAGTCGATGATCACGCCGGCGGCTGCGGCCATCGCGACGAGGTGCATCGTGTGATTGGTCGAGCCGCCCGTCGCGAGCAGGCCGACGATGCCGTTGACGATTGCTTTCTCGTCGATGATCTCGCCCAGCGCGACAAGCTCGCCCCGCTGCTCCGAGTTGTTCAGGACCGTCTTCACCGCCTGGCGCGTCAGCAGGTCGCGGAGCTGTGTCCCCGGGTTGACGAAGGAACCGCCCGGCAGCTGCACACCCATGAACTCCATCAGCATCTGGTTGCTGTTGGCCGTGCCGTAAAAGGTGCAGGTCCCCGGCGAGTGGTACGAAGCCGATTCTGCCTCGAGCAATTCGTCCCGCGTGACGCGCCCTGCCGCGTACTCCTCGCGGATGCGCGCCTTCTCCTTGTTCGACAATCCCGACACCATCGGGCCGGCCGGCACGAAGACGACGGGCAGATGGCCGAAGGACAGCGCACCGATGAAAAGCCCCGGCACGATCTTGTCGCAGATGCCGAGACACAGCGCGCCGTCGAACATGTTGTGCGAGAGCGCGATCGCCGTCGACATCGCGATCACGTCGCGGCTGAACAGCGAGAGGTCCATGCCGTCCTGGCCCTGCGTCACGCCGTCACACATCGCGGGCACGCCGCCCGCGAACTGCGCCGTCGCGCCCTCGGCCGCCGCCGCCTCGCGGATCACGGCGGGATAGGCGTGGTACGGCTGGTGCGCGCTCAGCATGTCGTTGTAGGCCGAGACGATGCCGATGTTGGCGACGTCCCTGCCGGTCAGCGCCTTCTTTTCCGCCTGCCCGAGCGCGGCGATGCCGTGCGCGAGATTGCTGCAGGACAGGTTACCGCGTGCCGGGCCGTCGCCGGCGGCAGCGTGGATGCGCTTCAGATACGCGCGCCGGGAATCGCGGCTGCGTTCGATGATGCGGCGGGTCACTTGGTCAACTCCGGGATTCATTGCAATACCTCTGGGTGCCCAGTACACGTGCACCGGGGCACGCTTCTGGAACAGGAGTCGGGAAACGGGGAGGGTCGAGGACTTCCGCTGCGCCTGCTCGAGCACGGCGCGCTTGTCCTCGCCGAAGGCCAGCAGCACGATCTCGTCGCTGCGCGAGAGCGCCGCGAGCGTCAGGCTGATCCGCCGATGCGGGCTCGCCGCGGTATCGACCGCGATCGCGAGCTGGTCGCCCTCGGGGTCGAGCCCGTCGGCGAGATTCGCGGCATCGGGAAACAGCGAGGCGAAATGCCCGTCCGCGCCCATGCCGAGCAGCGTTGCCGCGAACGGAAACGGGGCGAGCCGCAAGCTCGCATCGAGCGCGGCCGCGCCGGCTGCGGCCTCGATGCCCGGCCGGTACGCCGGCAACAGCGCGGCTTCCGCTGCGCGCCCCCTGAGCAGGGTCGCGCGGACCAGCCGCTCGTTGCTGTCCTCGTCGTCCGCCGGCACCCAGCGCTCGTCGCTCAGGATCACGTGCACGCGCGCCCAGTCGAGCCCGGCGCCTGCGAGCGCCTCGAAGCAGCCACCCGGGGTCGTCCCGCCCGGGACGACGAGCGAAGCCGCGGGCTGCAGCTCGAGCCGGCGCCCGAGCGCCGCCCCGAGCCTGTCCGCCGCCGCGACCGATGCCTCGGCGCGACTGTCGAAAATGTGTTCGTTCATGTCAGCTGTCCGGATGCCATGCCCGCCCGTCGCGGTCGAGCAGCACGGAGGCCGCGGTCGGCCCCCAGGAGCCGGCGACGTAGGATTCGACTTTCTGCTGGGATGACTGCCAGCCCGCGATGATGCCGTCGATCCAGCGCCAGGCCGACTCGACCTCGTCGCGCCGCATGAAGAGCGCCGGGTTGCCGCGCAGCACCTCCATCAACAGGCGCTCGTAGGCATCGGGGTAGCGAATGCCGAACGTCTCCTCGAAGGAGAGATCGAGCGAGACGGGCTGCAGGTTGAATCCGCCCGGTCCCGGCTCCTTGGCCATGACGGTCAGCTTCACGCCCTCGTCGGGCTGCAGGCGGATCGTCAGCCGGTTGGGCTGGACGTTGTATTTTTGCTCCGGGAAGATCGAGTGCGGCACGTCGTGGAACTGGATCACGATCTCGGAATGCTTGCCCTTGAGTCGCTTGCCCGTCCGCAGGTAAAAGGGCACGTTCGACCAGCGCCAGTTGTCGATCTCGACCTTGAGCGCGACGTAGGTCTCGGTCGAGCTCGTCTTGTCGCCGAGTTCGTCGGCATAGCTCACGACCGCCTTCTCGCCGATCGCCCCCGCCCCGTACTGGCCGCGCACGGTGTTGGTCCGCACCAGTTCGCCGTCGATCGGCCGGAGCGCGCGCAGCACCTTGATCTTCTCGTCGCGCACGGCGTCGTGATGCAGGCTCGAGGGCGCCTCCATCGCGGTCAGGCAGACGAGCTGCAGCAGGTGGTTCTGCACCATGTCGCGCAGCGCGCCGATGCCGTCGTAGAACTCGATGCGATTACCGACGCCGAGGTCCTCCGCCACCGTGATCTGCACGTGGTCGATCGTGCCCCGGCGCCACAGCGGCTCGAACAGCGAGTTGGCGAACCGCAGCGCGAGCAGGTTCTGCACGGTTTCCTTGCCGAGGTAATGATCGATGCGGTAGATCTGGTTCTCGGCGAAGCAGATGCCCACCTGCTTGTTGATCGCAGACGCCGAGTCGTAATCGTGTCCGAGCGGCTTCTCCAGCACGATCCGGCTGGTCTCGGTCACGAGTCCGTTTTCCCTGAGCCCGCCCGCGATCGCCCCGAACAGGTCGGGCGCCGTCGCGAGGTAGAAGACGCGGATGCGGTCTTCCTTGCCCCTGAGCCGTTTGCCGAGTTCTTTCCATTCGGCGGGCGTCGTCGCGTCCGCCTGCACGTAGTCGATGCGCGCGGCGAACGCCTGCCACTCGTCCGCGCTGAACTCGCTTTCGGGCAGATTCTCCTCGAGCGCCGCGGCCACGGTCTCGAGATAGCGTTTTTTCGCGAGCTTGCCGCGGCCGGCCGCGATGATCCGGCTGTCCCCGGTCACCTGGCCGTCGCGGTGGCGGTGATAGAGCGCCGGCAAGAGCTTGCGCATCGCCAGGTCGCCGGTTCCGCCGAAAATCACCAGGTCGAAGACGTCGACCGGAATCAGTTGGGCCATGCTTGGCTCCCGCTGAAAAGACAGAAATTTTACTACTTTTCAGCGAAGTATACGGGAAATTAACTGGCAAAAGCCATCAATATTCTGTAATTTTACTACATGCTGGACCGGATTGAAAAGCGCCTGCCCTCGCTCAGCCCTGCCGAACGGCGCGTGGGGTACTGGGTGCTGGCGCATCCCCGCGAAGCCGCGGCAGCGACCGTCGCCACGGTTGCCGGGGCCTGCGGGACGAGCCAGCCGACGGTGATTCGTTTCTGTCGCAGTATCGGGCTCGAGGGCTTCAGGGACCTGGGTCGGCGCCTGACCGAAGCCCTGTCCCGGCCGGCCGACTACGTGCACCGGGCCGTCAACGCCGAGGATGCGACGGTCGACGCGATCACCAAGGTCATGGATGCCTCGATCAGGGCGCTGCTCGACCTGCGTTCGGAGCTCTCGGCAATGCCGGTTGAAGCGGCAGTGACCGCCCTCAGCGAGGCGCGCCAGCTCGCGTTCGCAGGGCTCGGCGCATCGGGCCAGGTCGCGATGGATGCCTGGCAGAAGTTTTTCAGGCTCGGCACGCCCTGCACTGCGCTGACCGATACGCCGATGATCCTCCAGTTCGCGGCGATCGCCGGGCCGGGCGACGTCCTGATTGCCATCTCGCAGAGCGGCCGCTGGCCGGAGCTCGCCCGGGCGGCGGCCCTCGCCCGGGACGGCGGCGCGGCGGTGATCGCGATCACTGACCCCGGCACGACGCTCGCCGCAGCCGCGGACATCGTGCTGCCGCTGTCTTCCCGCGAAGACACGAACGTCTACACGCCGATGAGTTCGCGGCTCGCCCAGCTCGCGTTGCTCGATGCGCTGCAGGTGGCACTCGCCCTCGCGAACGGAGACGAGGCCGTGGCCAAGCTGCGGCGCGCAAAGCAGGCCCTGCAGCCCGCGGAGGAGGCCTAATGCATTGTTTATCAAGAAACTTCGGCCAAAATCATCGATCCTGAGCACGGCACGATACAATTAGGTACGAATGCGGAGACCATTATCTCTGCGTACTGTGCTACTAACAGTCGTTTAACGACCTGCCGCGAGCGCCTATGGGCGACAAACTCGACAACCCCACGTCGCGCGACATTGCCGATCTCGCCGGGGTTTCGCAGGCCACGGTGTCGCGCGCGCTGCGGAACAGCCCGCTCGTGCGGCAGGAAACCCGCGAGCGTATCCAGCAGATCGCGCGGGAACTCAATTACTTCGTCAATCGCAACGCGGCCGGGCTGCGGACCCACCAGAGCAACGCCATCGCGCTTTTGATGTTCGACGAGACGGGCGGCGCCGACGCGCAGATCAATCCGTTCTTCCTGTCGATGCTGGGCCACATCGCGCGCGCCGCCGCGGGCAAGGGCTATGACGTGCTCGTCAGCCTGCAGCAACTTTCCGACGACTGGCACATCGAGTACGAGGCCAGTCACCGCGCTGACGGCCTGATCCTGCTCGGGTACGGGGAATACGGCAGCTACCGCGACAAGCTCGCAGCGCTGGCCGACGCGCACACGCGGTTCATCATCTGGGGACCGGATGTTGAGGGCGAGCCGGGACATTCCGTCGGCTGCGACAACGAAGACGGGGGCTACCAGGCGACGCGGCACCTGCTCGGTCTCGGGCGCCGCCGGATTGCCTACATCGGCGGCGCATCCCGCCACCGCAGCCCCGAGCATGCCGCACGTTTCAACGGCTACCAGCGGGCGCTCGAGGAAGCCGGCATCGAACCCGACCCGGCGCTCCGGATGCCGGCCGACAATCTCGAAACGCTGGGCTACGAAGCCGTCGACGAGCTGGTCCGCCGCGGCACGGCCTTCGATGCTGTCTTTGCCGTCACCGACCTGCTTGCCATCGGCGCGATGCGGGCGCTGGCCGCCCGCGGCATTCGCGTGCCCGAGGACGTCAGTATCGTCGGTTTCGACGACCTGCCGCTGTCTTCCTACGTCACCCCGGCGCTGACCACCGTCCGCCAGGACACGCGCCTCGCAGCCGAGGCGCTGGTCGACGGCATCGTCGCACTGATCCGGCACGAGCCCGTCGAATCGATCCTGATGTCCCCGCGCCTGGTCGTCCGCGATTCCTGCGGCGCAAACCAGCTGCGCGCCTGACCGACCGCAGGCGCGGCCCACGGCCGCGATTCGTTCACCCCGTCGGCGCGCTACCGCAATTACGGCTCGATTCGTTCGGCATGGTCGCCGGACTCCGGTGGCGTTTGACCGGAATGGCGCGCTGCGCTGCGCTTTATTTCCGGTCAATCGCCACCCTCGCCCGGCTGGCCGGGCGATCGCATGGGTGCTGACGATCGATGCGCTTATGCGGTATGGGTCAGCCGATCGCAGCGGTCGGCCGTCGGACGGGTAGGCGCGATGCCGGGTGTGCGGGCGAGCGTCGTCGGGGTCCGAGTCTGCACGGCGATCGTGCGCGCTGCTCCCGCCAGGCGTGGCCGTCCGCCCAAGCGTGGGTACCCAGGAAATAAGCCCAGCCCCGCGGTCCAACCCGCGGCGTAACCAGCGGCGGGCGGCCCCACGTTGACAGGGTCGAAA
>JAWWBD010000099.1:0-10734 GCA_033721115.1 Woeseiaceae bacterium
CCCGCCCGGCCGGGAGGGCCGCCGCGGCTTTAGCCGCCGCCGGCGATCTTCGCGAGCGTCGCCTTTTCCTCGTCACTCGGCCGGTGGTTGATGCCGACCAGGATGCCGGCGATCTCGCGCAGCTCGGGCGCGACCGATTCGTCGGCGGCGATCGCGCCGAGCTTTTCCTTGTCGCTGTCGTCGAGCCGGTGTTCGAGCTTGAGCATGGCCGCGGCGATCGCAGCCGCCGCGCCGTCGCCGGCCGCGATGGCTGCAAGCTCCTGCTTGTCGGCCTCACTCGGCCTGTGGTCCAGGTTCATGGTGATGGTGGCGAGAGCCTCGGTAGCATCCGCATGCTCCGCGGACTGGACGGCAGCGCCGGCGAGGGCGAGGGCCGCGAGCGCGGTGATGGCGAGCGGTAGTCGTGTAGTCATGTGCAGTTCCTCCGTACGTCGGTGACGTTCAGTCTGTGTGAGTGACCGGGACTTCCCGGCAGGTGACGGCCATCGGCGGCTCGATCACCGAGCACGCGCCGGGCCGGCGGACGATCGTGCCCAGGCGGATCACGTACTCGAGCGCCGCGGCATTGACGATGTCCGCCGTGGGGTCCGCGCCGACGATCAGGATGTCGGCCTGCTTCCCGGTCTCGAGCGTGCCGATGCGGTCCTCTTTACCGGCCATCTCGGCCGGGTAGCGCGTCGCGCCGAGCAGGACCCGGTAGGGCGACAGGCCGGCATCGGCCAGGAGCCGCATCTCGCGGTGCAGTGCGATGCCGACGAGCTTGTCCTCGCCCGCGTCGGTCGCGGCCAGGACCCGGCCGCCCGCTGCGCTGAGGCGGGCGAGAAACGTGTTCACGCGCTCGAGCCCGTCGCGATGGCGTTCGAGCGTCCCGGCATCCCAGTCGGCTGCGCGCGCCCACCACTGCCGCACTTCGGCCTGCGAGGCGGCAGGCAGGTCGCTGAACAGGCCGCCGAATGCGAATGACCGCTCGTCTTCCGCAGCGGCGCCTGCCATCGTCGGCGCAAAGTAGCCGTAGCGCCCGAGCATCGTCGGATTGATGTAAACCTCGTTCTCGACCATCGACGCGATCAGGGGCTCGGCCCGGTCGAGATCCAGCAGGTACTCGTGTTTCGGCGACACGAATTTTTCGCCCGGATCGCCGGCTGCCAGCGAGGAGGTGACCGGCCACATGTGCTCGATGAAGCGCATGCCGGCATCGATCGATTCGACGGCGTCGCGGGAATGGCCCACGACCGGCAGCCCGCGCTTAGTCGCTTCCTCGACGACGGCCGCGCGCAGCTCGGGGCCCAGCGTCGACTCGGCCTTGACGCCGTCGACGCCCAGTCCGACCAGCGTGTCGAGATAGTCCGCCACCTCGGCGCGGGTCGAGAACCGCATGCCGAGCGGGTGGGTGCCGTCCGGCGGCTGGATGCGGCGCCCGGTGATATAGAGCGTCGGGCCATCGATGACCGCCGGGTCGTTCATGTAGTCACGGTACGCGACGATCCACTCGTTCGGGTCGCGCCCCGTGTCGGCGCAGCGCGTGCCGCAGGGCCCGGTGTCGAACAGGGTCGTGATGCCGTAGTGGTTGGCGGCGCGTTTCCAGATCGGCGCGCCCGGCAGGAACGGGCGAAAGTGCACGTGCGCGTCGAAGAAGCCGGGCAGAATGTATTTGCCGGTGGCATCGATCGTCGCATCCGCCTCCGGAATGTCCGCACCGGTGCCGGCTTCGATGATGGTGGCGATACGGCCGTCCTCGACGACGAGCGCCGCGACTTCCCGTGGTGCGGGTTCCTCGGTCGTCATGTCGAGGAGCGTGCCGCCCGTGATCACGAGGTCCGGACGTGAAGCCGGCGCGCCGGCATCCCGCGGGGGCGGTTCCGGCGCCGAGCAGGCTGCGATCGCTATCGAGGCGAGAAAGCCCGGGAACCGGGAAACGACTCCGGCTGTTTGCATTATTCGACTGCCGTTTTTACGTCGGAATCACTAGTATAGCGGCGTTTGTGCGTCTGCCGATTCTTTCACCCGACATGGATTTTACCCTCTACTGGTTCATGTTCCCGGTCGCGATCTGCGTCGCGACCTGCGCGATGCTGAGCGGTATCGGCGGTGCGGCGCTGTTCACGCCCATCTTCATCCTGCTGTTCCCGCTGCTCGGCGAGGAATACGTGCTGGGCTCGACGATCGCCGCGATCGGTACGGCGCTGATCACGCAGACCTTCGGCTTCCTGTCCGGTTTCGTCGGCTATTACCGGCGCCGGCTCATCGACTTCGGGCTCGCCTGGCGCATCGTGCGGATCTCGGTCCCCGTCGCGATCCTCGGCGCGCTGGCCGGCGGGGCCGTGCACGACAGCGTGCTGCTCGCGAGCTACGCCGTCCTGGTCGCGGTGCTGTCGGTCGTCATGTGGCTCAACCGGGCGCCGCCGCTCGCAGAGCAGGGGTCGCTACCCGGCGAGACGCGCCGCACCATCACGGACTCGCGCGGCCGCGCCTACAGCTACGAGGAACCGAAGCTCGGGCCGAGGAGCAGGGCGTTGACCGCCACCGGCGCGTTTTTGACCGGCATGGTATCGGTCGGCATCGGCGAAGTGACCATCTCGCTCCTGACGCGCAAGGGACTGCCGATCGCCGTGGCAGCCGCGACCTCGGTGCTCGTCGTGATCCTGACGATCGTGTTCGCCTCGATCACCCTCGTCGTGCAGCTGGTCCAGGCCGGCGGCTGGACGGCCGTACCCTGGAACCTGCTCCTGTACGACATTCCCGGCGTGCTGATCGGCGGCCAGATCGGGCCCCGCCTGCAGGGCCACATCTCGCACCAGGCGATGCGCAAGGCCATCAGCATCCTGTTCGTGATCCTGGCCGTCGCGATGCTCACGGTCGCGTACCGCAAGCTCGGCCTGTAGGCGACGACGTCAGCGCTGCGCCGTCTGCCAGTCCGTCGCGACGTAGACGGGCACGTCCAATGGCGCCAGCGGCGGCTTGCCGGCGACCAGGTCGGCGGCTTTCTCCGCGAGCATGATCGTCGGCGCGTTGAGGTTGCCGCTGACGATCGACGGCATGATCGAGGAATCGACGATTCGCAAGCCCTCGAGGCCGCGCACGCGACACTCGCCGTCGACGACGGCCAGTTCGTCACTGCCCATCCGGCAGCTGCAGGACGGGTGGTAGGCGGACTCGACCGCGTCGGCCAGGAAACGGTCGATCGCGGCGTCGCTGTCGACGTCCGGACCCGGTGCGAGTTCGCGCCCGCGAAACCGGTCGAGCGGCGTCTGTGCAAAGATCTCCCGGGTCAGGCGGACCGCGGCGCGGAATTCCTGCCAGTCCTCGGGTCGCGACATGTAGTTGAACGTGATCCGGGGCGGATCGCGGGGATCCGCCGAGCGCAGCCGGACCGTCCCCTTGCTTTGCGAGCGCATCGGGCCGACGTGCGCCTGGAAGCCGTGGCCGTCGTTCGGGCTCTTGCCGTCGTAGCGGACGGCCATCGGGAAAAAGTGATACTGCAGGTCGGGATGCTCGACGCCGGCGCGGCTCCTGATGAACCCGCCGACCTCGAACTGGTTGCTCGCCCCGATGCCGGTCCGGGTCAGCAGCCAGCGGCCGCCGACCCAGGCTTTGCCGAGCAGGTTGTAATACCGGTACAGCGATACCGGCTCGCGGCACTCGACCTGCAGGTAGATCTCGAGATGGTCCTGCAGGTTCTCGCCGACGCCCGGCAGGTCGTGCTGCACGCGGATGCCGTGTTCCTCGATCGCCGCCGCCGGGCCGATCCCGGACAGCATCAGCAATTGCGGATCGTTGATCGGTCCGCTCGAGAGCAGCACCTCGCGCGCGGCCCGCGCTCTGAGCGGCCTGCCGCGCGCGGTGAACTCGACGCCGCCGACCCGCGTTCCGTCGACCACGAGTCGCGTGGCGAAGGCGCGGGTCAGCACGGTCAGGTTCGGCCGCCGCCACGCCGGGCGCAGGTAGGACAGCGCCGTGGACCGGCGGATGCCGCCGCCGGTCGAACGGTCCATCGGGCCGAAGCCGTCCTGCTGGAACCCGTTCAGGTCGCTCGTTCGCGGGTACCCGGCAGCCGCCGCCGCGTCGAGAAAGGCGCGGCAGAGCGGATGGTCCGCGCGACCGCGGGTGACGGGTTGCGGGCCCGCGTCGCCGCGCCAGTCGTCGGCGCCTGCGTCGAGATTTTCCGAGCGGATGAAATAGGGCAGGCAGTGGCGGTAGTCCCAGTCCCCGAGGGCCGGGTCCTCGGCAGCCCAGCGGTCGTAGTCGCGCGCATGGCCGCGGATCCACACCATGCCGTTGATCGAGGACGAGCCGCCGAGCACCTTGCCGCGCGGGCAGTGCAGGATCCGGCCGCCGAGATGGGGCTCCGGTTCGGTCCGGTAGTCCCAGCTGTAGCGTTTGCCGTTCATCGGGTAGGCCAGCGCCGCGGGCATCCGGATGCGCCATTCCCAGGGCGGGTCGACGCCGCCCGCTTCGAGCAGCAGCACGGAAACGGACGCGTCCTCGGTCAGCCGGTTCGCCAGCACACAGCCGGCGGAGCCCCCGCCGATGATCACGTAGTCGAAGTCGAGGGTATCGCGGTCCTCTTGCATGCACCGATGGTAGGGAGCGGCGCAGCCCGCCGCAATGCCGCCTTTGCCGGCCTGTGCCCGGCAGGTAGACTACGGCGACCGGCCGGTAGCGGGGGTGCGTGGCGTTGAAGATCGAGGAGCCGTCGAAAGAGATCGACGTCGTGCACGAAACGGACGTCCTCGTCGTCGGCTCCGGCCCCGGGGGCCTGGCGGCGGCAATCGCGGCGGCACGCGCCGGGGCGCAGACGACGCTGCTCGAGCGCTTCGGCTGTTTCGGAGGCAATATCACGGCGGTCGGCGTCGAGGGCTTCGCCTGGTACCGGCACGAGCAGACCGTCGACTCCGAAGGCATCGGCATCGAGTTCGAGGAACGCGCGAAAGCGATGGGTGCGGCAACGAAGGAGCCGCAGTCATTGAGCCACGCGCTCGATGCGGAGGCGTTCAAATGGGTCGCGGACGCCCTGGTCGAGGAAGCGGGCGTGACCCCCATGCTGCACCGGCTCTGCGTCGCGCCGGTCATGGACGGCGACGTGATCCGGGGTGTCATCACCGAGAGCAAGGCCGGCCGGGAAGCGATACTTGCAAAGCGTGTCATCGACGCAACCGGCGACGCGGACATCGCGCATCGTGCGGGAGCGCCGACCGTCAAGACGCCGAAGGAGCGCATGATGGCGGCGTCCGTGATGTTCTCGATGACGGGCGTCGATCCAAAGGCCTTCATAGCGGCGGTCGAGGCCGATCCGCAGACCTACAAGGACTGGGAGGGTGGCGAATGGAAGATCGAGACCGCCGGCAAGGAGGACCGGATGTTCTCGCCATTCTTGAAGAAGCCCTTCAGGAAAGCGCGCGAGGCGGGTCTCATCCCCGCGCATCTCGACACGATCGCCGGCACCTGGGGCGCGCTGTACGACACCGGTGACCTGACCTACCTGAACCTCGTGCACCTGGCAGGCTGCGACGGCACCGACCCCGCCGACCTGACGCGAGGCGAGATCGAGGGCAGAAAGCAGGCGATGCTCGCCGTGGCCGCGCTGCGCGAATACCAGCCCGGCTGCGGCAAGGCGAAGCTCAGGAACTTCGGCATGACCCTCGGGATCCGCGACACGCGCAAGATCGACGCGGTCTACAACATGACGTCCACGGACGTGCGCGAGCAGGCCCGCTTCGACGACAGCATCGGCATCTTTCCCGAGTTCATCGACGGTTACGGGATCCTGATCCTGCCGACGACGGGCCGCTACTTCCACGTGCCGTATCGCACACTATTGCCGAAGAAAATCCGCCACCTGCTGGTCGCCGGCCGGGCGACCGGCGGCGATCGGGACAGCCATGCCGCGACGCGCAACATGATGTGCTGCACCGTGACCGGGCAGGGCGCCGGCGTGGCGGCCGCGCTGTCCGTGCGCCTCGACCGGGAGCCGGCCGAGCTCGACATGGGGCAGCTGCAGGCGGAGCTCAAACGCCAGGGCGTGCGCCTGCAATGACGCTGCCGGCAGCCGAGCGCCCGGCGGAAATACGCGTCGTCGACCTGGCCGGCCCGGACGCGACGCGATGTATCGAGCTGGCCTGCCGCGACATCGGTTTCATGTTCGTCCGCGGCCACGGGATCGCCCCGCAGACGGTCGCAGCCGCCCGCGCCGCGCTCGTCGAGTACTTTTCGCTGCCGCTCGAAACCAAGCTCGCGCACGCGATTACGCGCGACAACTACCGGGGCTACATCCCGCTCGGCTTTTTCAAGCCGAATACCGGCGGCGGTGCCGCGGATCATTACGAAGGCTACAAGCTGCATTTCGAAGTGGCCGCCGACGACCCGATCCGCGCCTCCTGCGATCTCTACGGCCCCAACCGGTGGCCTGCAGAGCTACCCGGGTTCCGGCGCGCGATCGAGGCGTACCGGGCCGAGTGCGATCGCGTGGCCGAAGACCTCATCCACCGCTTCGCGACGATCCTGGGCGTGGACGAGCAGAGATTTCTCGGCTGGTTCGAACAGCCGCTCACCAACATGACGCTGCTGCATTACCCGGCGCGGCCGGCAGGCGCACCCGGTTTCGGCATCCATCCGCACAAGGACACCGACGTGTTCACGATCCTCGCCGCGGACCCCGCCGGCGGGCTCATGGTGCGGCGCCGCGACGATCGCAACTGGCTTGCCGCCGATCCGCCGCCGGACGCGCTCGTCGTCAACATCGGTGACATGCTCGAGCTCTGGTCCGGCGGCTACCTCGTGTCGACGCCACACAAGGTAGAAAATCCGCCCGGCAAGGCGCGCTACAGCTTCCCGTACTTCGTCGTGCCGCGGCATGACACGGTCGTCGAACCGCTGATGCCGCCGCAGCCCGGGTTTTCGCGCGCGCCGGTGCACGTCGGCGACGTGTCGCGCGAAGTCTGGCGCACCAACTGGCAGGATGCGCCGCCGGCGGCTGCCGGCTTCGACCTCGGCACG
The DNA here is from genome assembly GCA_033721115.1 of Woeseiaceae bacterium. GTDB lineage: Bacteria > Pseudomonadota > Gammaproteobacteria > Steroidobacterales > Woeseiaceae > UBA1847. The sequence continues at coordinate 6,994 of JAWWBD010000099.1, forward strand.
CTGGACGACTGATGGCCGTCGCCGGGGAGCGCATCGACACCGGGCACCACGTCAACCGCTACGTGCAGCTCGCCGTCCTGACGCTCGCGGCCGGCGGCATTTATCCCCTCATCTACCTGCGGCAGAACTTCGAGGTCTCGATTCTCGAATCCTTCGGCATCACGATCGGCCAGCTCGGCCAGTGCTACGCGATGCTCGGCGTGATTTTCGTCGCGACCTACCTGCCGAGCGGCTGGCTGGCGGACCGGATCCGCCCGCGCTGGCTCATGTCCTTCTCACTCGCGGCGACCGGTCTCCTCGGCATCTGGTTCTCGACGATGCCGTCCTTCGGGGCGCTGCTCGTGATTTTTGCAGGCTGGGGCATTGCGACCGGGCTCACGTTCTGGGCGGCGCTGATCAAGGCCGTCGCCGTGCTGGCGCGGCCCGAGGAGCAGGGCCGCTTCTTCGGCCTGCTGGACGGCGGCCGCGGCCTGGTCGAGGCCATCCTCGCGAGCATCGCCGTCGCACTCTTTGCCTGGCTGCTCGGGAGCCTCGACTGGTCGATCAGCGAATCGCTCACGATGGTGATCTGGCTCTACGTCTTGGTCACGCTGATTCTCTCGCCCGCCGTCATTTTCATCGTGGACGACGGCGGCGACGATGACGGCGCCGTCGTCGAGGACACGGCCGGCCGGAGCGTGTGGCGCGACCTCGGGGTGATCGGCAGCAAGCTCGAACTCTGGCTGGCCGCGTTCTGCATCACCGCCGGCTACCAGCTGTTCTGGGCGACCTATTCCTTTTCCGGCTACATGCAGAACATTTACGGGATGACCGCGGTCACCGTCGGCTCGATCACCGTGGCCAAGCTCTGGATGCGGCCGATCGGCGCGGTCGCGGCCGGCTTCATGGGCGATCGCTACAACCGGGAGATCGTGCTCGGGCTGTTGCTCGCGGCAGGCAGTGTCTCGCTCGCCGCGATGATCGTGCTGCCGCTCGATGCCGGGCCCGGCGTGCTGCTGGCGCTGGTGCTCGTCATCGGCTTTCTGACCTACGCGATTCGCGGCATCTTCTGGGCGACGCTCGAGAGCTGCGGCATCCCCGACCGCATCAAGGGCCTCGCGATCGGTGTCATGTCGCTGGTCGGCTATTCCCCCGACATCTACCTGCCGCTGTTGAACGGCGCATTGCTCGAACGCTTCCCCGGCAAGACGGGCTACAGCATCTACTTCGGGCTGATCGTGCTGGCCGGCTTCCTCGGCGCGGGCGCCGCGTGGTGGCTCCACCGGCGCGTGTCGCGCCGGCCGCCGGCGGGGATGCGCGGCTGATGGTCCCCGGCTCGGCGGAAAGACCGCTGCCGGTCTTGCTGGCGATGCTCGTGCTGGGTGCGGGCGCAGGCTGCAGCGCCCCGACCGGCACCGGGGTGACGGTCGCGGTCGGTCCCACGCCGATTCCGCGCGGCGACGCGCAGGGTGCCCGCGACATTACTGTCACGAACGGCATTTTCGCCGTTTCCTTCGCCGTCGATTCGGCGCCGCCCTGGGGCGTCGCCCGCGGCGGCATCGTCGACGTCGCGATCCTGGAGGCCGGGAAGCCCGGCTACGATTTCGTCTCGCTGGTCGACTTCATGCCCGATCGCTGGTCGAGCTGGCCGACGACCTACCAGGACGTCACGGTCGAGGCGGCCACGCCCCGGCACGCCGTCGTGAGAACCCGGCGGGACTGGGGCGAGGTTCAGCTCGACACGACCTTTCGCATCGCAGCGGGGGACAGCCGCATTCACGTCGTCACCCGCATGACCAACGCGGGCGAGCGTGCGCTGACCGGCCTCGCGACCGGCTACGTCGCCTGGCCCGACGGCGGCTTCCTGTTCGGGGTGCCCGGGCTCTACGGCAGCGAGGACGCTGACGAGGCGGCGCGGCTGGCCGACTGGTCGGCATCCTACGACGCGGGCTGGGTGCTCGGGCTGCACGCGCCGTTTGCGCAGATCATGGAACGCACCGGGCGCGACCGCTACCGTGTGCACGAGCTCGCGCCCGGCAGTACGGCGACCTTTGAAGCGTGGCTCCAGATCGAGCCCGGCGGTTCGCTGGCGCCGCTGGTTGCGGCAGACATCGGATTCCGCGACGTGCCGGCCGGGCGGATCCGGGGCACGGTGCGGACCGCCGACGGCGCCGTCATGGCAGAGCCCGCCGTCGTCGTGACGACGCGGGAAGGCCCCTACGCGTGGACGCTCGGCGCCGACGGGAAATTTTCTGTCGAGCTGCCGGCGGGCCAGTACACGCTCTACGCGACCGCTGCGGGCCACGCGCCCGGCGAGCCGTTCGACGTAACGCTCGGCGCGGGCGAGGACCGCGTGCTCGATTTCTCCGACGTGCGCCCGCCGGGCCGGATCGAGCTCGGAGTCCGGGAGGCCGGCGGGGGACCGCACCTCGACGCAAGGGTCACCATCCGCGAGGGCTACCGGCCACTGATCGGCTATTTCGGGCGCACGACCTATTTCACGGAACTCGAGCCGGTCGGGCGGCTCGCGGCGCCGGTCCCGCCCGGCGACTATGCGCTCGAGATCTCTGCCGGCGGCGGCTTCGTCTCGCTGCCCCGCATCGTCAAAGCCCGCGTCCCCGCGGACGCGACGCTCGAGCTGGACGTGGACATCGAGATGCTCGCGCGCCCGCGCGGCGACGGCTGGTACAGCGCGGACCTGCACCACCATTCGGACGTCCTCGACGGGTTCACCGAGCCCGAATACGTACTGCGCTCCGAGCTCGCGGCCGGCGTCGACGTCGCATTTCTGAGCGACCACGACTCGGTCATCAATAATGCACGCATGCGGGAACTGGCGGCCGCCCGCGGACGGCCGTTCATCGCCGGGACCGAGTTTTCGTCGTCCTGGGGGCATTTCAACGGCTACCCGCTGCATGCCGATGCAGAGGTGCAGGTCGATACCGGCACTGCGACCGTGCAGCAGGTCTTCGCCGAAGCGCGGCGCATGGGCGCCGATGTGATCGAGGTCAACCATCCGTATTCGACCTACGGCTATTTCGAAAGCCACGAGGCGGGCACGGTGCCCGGGGGTTACGACGCCGGCTTCGACCTCGTCGAGATCGAGCCGCTGGTCTTCGACGAGCGCAATGCGCGCACCCTCCAGCGGGTCTGGAACCTGTGGAACGAGGGCCGGCGCGTCTATCTCGCGGCGGGCTCGGACGTACACGACGTCTGGGCATTCGAGTCCGGTTCGGCGCGGACCTACGTGCATGTCGACGGTGAACTCACGGTCGACCGGTTCGTTGCCGCGCTCAAGGCCGGGCATGCCTATGCCACGCAGGGCCCGCTGGTCTACCCCGATACGCTCTTCGGCACCGAGGTCGAACTCGCGCCGGGGGCCGGGCTGGAACTCGGTTATCGCGTGCAGGCCGTCAACGGGCTGGCCGTCGTGCGCCTCATCGAGCGCGGCCGCGACATCGGCGTGCGTCACTTCGGGGGGGAGCAGGGACCCGTGCGCATCGCTTTCGCCGTCGAGCCGGGTGAAGATACCTGGTACAGCCTCGCGCTCGAGGACGGCCAGGGCCGGCGCGCCTACACGAACCCGGTGTGGGTGCACGTGGCGGACTGAGGGAGAACGCGAATCATGGCACTGATCCTGAACGTCGCGATGGCCGTCGCGTTCCTGCCGGCGCGCGTGCTCGTGCTGCGCTGGCGCACCGTCGAGTGTCACGGCACGGTGCCGGTGTCGTGGTTCACCTTCGGCGCGATCGTCTTTACCTC
>JAWWBD010000100.1:0-10626 GCA_033721115.1 Woeseiaceae bacterium
CACCCGAGCCCCCGCCGGCCCCGGCGGAGGCCGTATCGCGGGCCTGGAACGAGCAGGTGCTCGACGGCATCCGGAATGATTTCGCGCGTCCGACGGTTCACGCGCGCAATCTCTGGCATACCTCCGCGGCCATGTACGACGCCTGGGCCGCGTACCAGGGTGTGTCTTCCACCTACCTGTTCGGCCGCGAAGTCGCGGGCTTCAGCTGCCCGCGCGAAAATTTCCTGGTCCCGAACGACATCGCGGGTGCCCGCGCGCAGGCGATGAGCCACGCGGTCTACCGCATCATGCGGCAGCGTTTCGCCGCATCGCCCGATGCGCCCGACATCCGCGACGCGATCGATGCCCAGATGGCGGCGTTCGGCTACAACACCGGCGATACCTCGCTCGCCTACCAGGGCGGCTCCGCCGCGGCGCTCGGCAACTACATCGCCGACTGCTACCTGCGCTTCGGCGAACAGGACGGTGCGAACGAGCTCAACGACTATGCCAACACGACCTACGCGCCGGTCAATCCGCCGGTGGCACCCGAAGAACCCGGCAATCCGGACATCGTCGACCTCGATCGCTGGCAGCCCATCACGCTGTCCGAGTTCGTCGACCAGTCGGGCAACGTCATCGAAAACCAGCCCGAATTCCTGAGCCCGGAGTGGGGGCAGGTCGTGCCGTTCGCGCTCACCGATGCCGACAGGACGACCTACGAGCGCGACGGCTTCCAGTACCAGGTGTACTACGATCCGGGTCCGCCACCGGGGCACGCCAGCGGCGACTACAAGTGGGGCTTCTCGATGGTCGCCGTCTGGTCGGGGCACCTCGATCCCGCCGACGGCGTCATGATCGACATCTCGCCGGCGAGCATCGGTAACAACCCGGCCTATCCGGCGACCTTCGCCGACTACGACCAGTTCTACGATTACCTCGACGGCGGCGACTCGAGCCAGGGCCACGCCATCAACCCGGCGACGGGCCAGCCTTACGTGCCGCAGGTCGTGCCGCGCGGCGACTACGCGCGCGTGCTGGCCGAATTCTGGGCCGACGGCCCGGACTCGGAAACGCCGCCCGGGCACTGGTTCGTGATCCTGAACGAGATCGCCCTGCACCCGGAGCTCGAAATGCGGTTTGCCGGCACCGGTCCCGAGCTCGATCCGACCGAGTGGTACGTGAAAGCCTATTTCGTGCTCGGCGGCGCGATGCACGATTCGGCGGTCTCGGCCTGGGGCATCAAGGGCTGGTACGACTACCTGCGCCCGCTGTCCGCGATCCGGGCCATGGCGGACCGCGGCCAGAGCTCGGATCCCGCCGGGCCGTCCTATCACGAGGACGGCATCCCGCTCGTGCCGGGCTACATCGAGGTCGTCGCAGCGGGCGACCCGCTGGCCGGCGCGAACGACGAGCACGTGGGCAAGATCAAGCTCTACGCCTGGCGCGGACCCGATTACGTGAACAACCCCTTCATCGACGTCGCCGGCGTCGACTGGATCCTCGCCGAGAACTGGTGGCCGTATCAGCGCCCGACCTTCGTCACGCCGCCCTTCGCGGGCTACGTGTCGGGGCACTCGACCTATTCGCGCGCCGCGGCGGAGGTGCTGACGGCGTTTACCGGCAGCGAGTTTTTCCCGGGCGGCATGAGCGGCTTCGAGATCACCGCGAACGAGTTCCTGGTCTTCGAGGACGGACCCTCGGTCGACATGACGCTGCAGTGGGCGACCTACCGCGACGCCTCCGACCAGACCAGCCTGTCGCGCATCTGGGGCGGCATCCACCCGCCCGCGGACGACATCCCGGGGCGCATCATCGGCGAGCAGATCGGCCTCGAGGCATTCGCGCTGGCGCTCGAGTATTTCGAGGGTACGCGCTGACGGGAGCCCCCCCGGGCTACCGCGGCGCGCCGCGCAAGAGCATCATCCCCGGCAGAGTAATTGCTGGCCCGGCGAGTCTTCGCCGCATGCCCCCCGTTCCCGTTCGGCTTTGAGTGCGCGCGCATACCATTCGTACTCGTCGAGGAACTTGCCCACCCGTCCCTCGTAGGCCGTATCGACGGCGTTGCCGTCCTCGTCGAACGACCTGCCCACCTTCGACACCGGGAACACGCTCGGGATCGAGGGCGAGCCCAGCTCGGCCAGGATGGCGCGCATGTTGATGAGACCCCTCAAGCCGCCGAACGGCCCGGCCGAGTACGTGACGATGGCGCTCGGCTTGTACAGGTACTCCTTCTGGAAGTGATCGAGCAGGTTCTTGAGCGCGGGCGGGATGCTGTGGTTGTACTCGCCCGACAGGATGACGAAGCCGTCGGCAGCATCGAGGATGTCGGCGATCGCCTGCAGCGCGGCCGGCGCCTTGCCCGGGTCGTACTCCTTGTACATCCGGTCGAGCAGCGGCAGCTCGTACTCGGCGGCGTCGACCAGCGTGACCTCGTGGCCGCGGGCGTGGAGCTTGCGCACGATGAATCGCGCGGCCTTGATGCCCTGCCGGGCGCTGCGCACGCTGCCGTAGATGACCGCTGTTTTCAATGTCATGGGAATGTCCGTCGCAATCAGATGATTCGTTCAGAACGACTGCTGGATCTCGCCCAGCTTCTTCGTCAGCAGCGCGTTCTCGCGATAGTCGATCGGTATCACGACCAGGCTCGGGCCCTCTTCGCGGAAGGCATTCTCGAGTGCGCCCTGCAGATCGGCCGAGCGCGACACGTAGTGGCCGTGCCAGCCGAAGGCCGACGCGAGACCGACCCAGTCGGGATTGCCGAAGCCGAGATCGGTGTGTTCGCCGAACTCGGTGTCCTGTTTCCAGGAGATGAGCCCGTAGGCGTTGTCCTCCCAGACCATGACGACGATGTTGCTGCCGAGGCGGGCCGCGGTCTCCATCTCCTGGACGTTCATCAGGAACCCGGCATCGCCCGCGATCGCGAGGATGCGCCGGTCCGGATGCACGATGTCGGCCGCGATCGCGCCGGGCAGGGCGAAGCCCATCGAGCAGAAGCCGTTCGGGATCAGGCAGGTGTTGGGTTCGTGGCACTGGTAATGGCGCGCGATCCACATCTTGTGGGCGCCGACGTCGGACAGCAGGATGTCGTGCGGGCCCATGACCTGGCGCGCGTCCCACAGCGCTTTCTGGGGGCGGATCGAGCCGTCCGTCTCGTCGTCCTTGTGCTCCTCGAAGTCGGCGGTCATGTCGGCCCGGATCCGGTGCTGGCGCGCAAAGTCGAAGTCCGGCACGCCGCGTTCGTCCAGGCGCTCGTTCAGCATCCAGAGCGTATGCGCGAGGTCGCCGATCAGTTCGACCTCGGGGTGATAGTGCGCGTCGATTTCCGCCGGCAGGAAGTCCGCGTGCAGGATCCGGTTGCTGCGGTCGGCGTTCCAGAGCTGCGGATGGTACTCGACCATGTCGAAGCCCAGCGTGATGACGAGATCCGCGTCGTCGATCGCGCGGTTGACGCGGTCCTTCGCGCCGAGCCCCACCGTGTACAGGCAATAGTCCGCGTCGCGGTCGACGCAGCCCTTGGCCATAAAGGTGCTGATCACGCCGATGCCCGTTTTCTCGCACAGGATACGCAGCTGCTTGCTGGCGCGGCGCCGGATGCAGCCGTTGCCGGCGATGATGACCGGTCGCTCTGCTTCCTCGAGCAGCCCGAAGCCCTTGTCGACGATCTTGTCGTCGGGCACGGAGCGCCGGAACCGGCGCGGCGTCAGCGGTTTCTCGTCAGAAGATTCTTTCGCGATGTCTTCGGGCAGCTCGATGTGCACCGCGCCGGGCTTTTCGGTGCGTGCCACGCGCACGGCCTTGCGCACGATCTCGGGGATCGTGTCGGGGTTCAGGATCGTCGTCGCCCATTTCGTCACCGGCTCGAACATCGCGACCACGTCCATGATCTGGTGCGACTCCTTGTGCAGCCGCCTGGTCGAGCCCTGGCCGGTGAGGACCAGCAGCGGCGCGCGGTCCATGTTGGCGTCGGCGACCCCCGTGATCAGGTTCGTCGAGCCCGGCCCGAGGGTGCCGAGCGCACCGGCCGGGTTGCCGGTCAGCCGGCCGTAGGCTTCGGCCATGAACGCGGCGCCCTGTTCGTGGCGCGTGAGAATGAACCGGATCGACTTCGAGTCCTTGAGCGAAAGCATGAAGTCGGCGTTCTCCTCACCGGGCACGCCGAAGATGTATTCGATGCCTTCTTCCTCGAGGCACTTGACGAGCAGATCGGAAGCTTTCACGGGATGTCGGACCTCTCTTGAGTCGCGCAGCTGCCGCATCAGAGTACCGGATAACACGCGCCGCCCGGGGCTATTGTTGCACATAGATACCATGCGATTCGTCGCAAGCGGGCATCGCCGGCACGCGGGATGGCGTAGACTGGCCCCTCCGGGATCGAGTCCGGCATGGGGGAACCCGATGGGCGCATGGTCACAGGCCCTGCAAATGGCGGCGCAGACGCCGCCCGAGCGCAATCGCTACGTCGACTTCCTGCGCGCCGTCTCGATTCTTGTCGTCGTGACGGGGCACTGGCTCATCGCGGGCTTCTATTACGACGACGGTATGGTCAGCGTCAGCAGCGTGCTGAAGACCCAGCCGCAGACGCAATGGCTCACCTGGATTTTCCAGGTCATGCCGATTTTCTTCATCGTCGGTGGCTATGCGAACGCGGTGTCGCTCGACAGCGCGGCACGGCGCGGGCTCGGCTACGCCGAGTGGCTCGCATCCCGGCTCAACCGCCTCGTGACGCCACTGCTCGTGCTCATCATCGGCTGGGCAGCCCTCTCCCTGGCGCTCAATTTTTCCCCGGTCGCGGGCACCGTGATCCAGGCCGGCTCGCGCGCCGCGCTGATCCCGATCTGGTTCCTCGCGATCTACGTCATCGTCGTGCTGCTCGCGCCGGCAACCCACCGGCTGTGGGTGCGCTGGGGTTTCCTCTCGTTCTGGGCCTTCGTCGTGCTCGCGGGGGTGGTCGATTTCCTCTTTTTCGTCGCGGACCTGCGCCTCGCCGGCTGGTCCAATTACTTCTGGGTCTGGCTGGCCGTCCACCAGCTCGGCTACGCCTGGCGCGCAGGCCGCTTCGACAGCGCCGTGCGGCTGCTCGCCGGCTCCGCCGTCGCTTTCGCAATCCTTTACGCGCTGATCGTCGCAGGGCCGTATCCGCTGGCGATGGTCGGCTCGCCCGATCCGGGCTTGAGCAATACGCTGCCCCCGAAGATCACGCTGGTCGTGCTCGCGATCATCCAGCTCGGTCTCTTGCTCGCGGCCGAGCGGCCGATGCGCCGGTTACTCGCCAACCAGAAAGCGTGGGCCGCGACGGTCCTTGTCAATTCGATGATCATGACGCTGTATCTCTGGCACCTGACCGTCATGGTGCTGGTCGTCGCACTGGCCTGGCTGGTCGGCGGTGCGGGTCTCGGCCTCGTGCCCGGCACCGCGGAATGGTGGGCCACGCGTCCGCTCTGGATCGTCTTCCTGTATGCGCTGCTGCTGCCGGTCACGGCGGTGCTGTCCCGCTTCGAGCGCCTGCCGCGCCCGGCCGACGCGCCGGTGCCGGCCGCTCACCGGCAGGTCGGCGGGGCGGTCATGCTGTGTCTCGGCGTGGCGCTGCTCGCGCGCTTCGGGTTCGGGACGACGCCTATCCCGGGCCTCGACATCGCGGCGTTCCTGTTCGTCGTGGCCGGCGTGGGCCTGAGCGGCCTGCTGCCCCGGATCGGGCGCGCCGCCTGAGCCGGCTGTCGATCCGCCGCTAGTTCAGCAGTTCGTGATCCGGCGGCAGCTCGTGGGTTACCCACATTGCGAGCCGGTGGCGGATGTTCGGCAGGGTTTCCTGGCCCTGCGGCAGCGGGACGATCTTGCCGTCGTGGATCAGCAGCCGGTACGCGTATTCGATCTTGAGATCGTGCGAGTCGGTGGCCTCGAATTCGACGACGCCCCGCGCGACGGCCTCGTCGAGGATCATCGTCAGTGCCTCCCGCAGCAGGGCTTTTTCGTTTTTGAGTTTTTTCGCCATGCGTCACCGAGCCGTCTGCGTGCCGGATCCCGGCTAGTCTAGCAGCAGATCAGCCGTCGCCGCTGCGCATGATCGGGCGCGACAAGCCGACGGTCAGCTTCTCACCCAGCACCTCGCGACGGAAACGATAGAGCTCTGCCGGCCGGCCGCGGCCGATGACCTTGGTGCGGCCGATCGGTTCGACCAGGTCGGCGTTCAGCACCAGCCGGCGGAAGTTCTGCTTGTGGAGCTTGGCACCCGAGAGCGCTTCCGCGACGCGCTGCAGCTGGAGCAGCGTGAATTCGCCCGGCAGGAGTTCGAACACGACCGGCCGGTACGCGAGCTTGCCGCGCAAGCGCCCGAGCGCGGTCGCCAGGATGCGCCGGTGATCGGCGCTGAGGGGCTGGCCGAGGTCGGTGTCGTCCGGCGGTTCCGCGGCCGCGCGTTTTTTCGCGTCCCGGTCCCGTTTCGCTTCGTAGACCAGTCCGGCCTCGTACAGCAGTTCGAAGCGTTCGAGCGACAGGATGCTGTCCATCTCGACGCCCGGACCGGAACCGAAAGTGACGTTGACGCGCTCCTGGCGCTCGCGCCGCTTCTTCGGGCTCGCGGTTTCGCCGATCCAGCGCGCGAGGCCCGGCTCGATCGTGGCCGCGATGACGGGAGGTTTGTTCCTGCGCCAGTCCTCCCAGGGCAGGAAGTCGTACCAGTCGCGCCATTCCGCGCGCGGCTCCCGCACCTCGTCTTCGTGCGTGAGCGCGATATAGGCAACGGACACGACCCGCGGCCCGCCGCGCACTTCGACCGGATCGCGGTAGCGGTTGCCGAACGTGTAGAGCTGCTCGACGTAGAACAGGTCGAGGCCGGTCTGCGCCTCGACCCAGCGCCGGAGCCCGCTCTCCAGGCTGTCGTGCCGCGCCGGATCGAAGGGACCGCTCGGCAGCGCGAGAGAGGGTGCCGGCTCCTCCGGCGTCACGACCAGCACCCGGGGCTGGTCGTCGGTGACGGCGACGATGACGGCCGTCAGGTTGATCACCATGGTCTGGGCGGTTTCCGGCATTGACACACTTTATGCTCTTTGCGAGTATAATTAAATATGCTCGTTTCGAGCATAAATTGACCGCAGCGGCGGCAGGGGCCCGATGCCCCGGGAGGCCCGATTCATGTCAGCATATCAATCACTTGCGATCGACCTCCGGCAGGTCGAGCCGCTCTACGAGCGCGTCCGGCACGTCATCCCCGAAATCGAATGGCCCGTCCATGCGCGCAACATCGCGCGCATCCGGGCGCTCAAGGCCGAGCGCAACGCGGTCCTGCTCGCACATAACTACCAGACGCCGGAGATCTTCCACTGCGTGGCCGACATCACCGGCGATTCGCTCGCGCTGGCACAGAAAGCGGTCGAGACCGACGCCGACGTCATCGTGCTGGCCGGCGTGCACTTCATGGCGGAGACGGCCAAGCTCCTGAACCCGGACAAGACCGTGCTGATCCCGGACGAGCGGGCCGGGTGTTCGCTCGCGGAGTCGATCACGGCCGAAGACGTCCGCGCGCTGCGCCGAAAGCACCCCGGTGCACCGGTCGTGACCTACGTCAACACGTCGGCTGCGGTGAAAGCGGAGTCCGACATCTGCTGTACCTCGGGCAACGCCGTCGCCGTCGTCGAATCGCTCGGTGCCGACGAGGTGATCTTCCTGCCCGACGAATACCTCGCCAAGTACGTGGCAGCGCAGACCGACGTCCGCATCATCACCTGGCAGGGCCATTGCGAGGTCCACGAGCGTTTTACGGCGCAGGAACTGGAGGACTACCGTGCGAATTTCGAGGAGCTGACGATCATCGCGCATCCCGAATGCCCGCCGGACGTCCTGGCCGCGGCCGACTTCGTCGGCTCGACGGCGCAGATGCAGGCATACGTGTACCGCGAGCGACCGAAGCGCGTCCTCATGGTGACCGAGTGCTCGATGAGCGACAACGTGTCCGCCGACGTTACCGACGTCGAGTTCATCCGGCCCTGCAACCTGTGCCCGCACATGAAACGGATCACACTCGCCAACATCGCCGAGTCGCTTGAAAACCTCGCACCGAAGGTAGCGATCGATCCGGCCGTCGCGGACCGCGCCCGCGCCGCCGTCGAACGCATGCTCGCAGTCCGGATCTGAACTCGCCGGTGAACGCGACCGATGTCAGCGTCCGCCACGACGACGTGGTCGTCGTCGGTTCCGGGCTCGGCGGTCTCGTTGCGGCGCTGTCGCTCGCGCCCGCCTCGGTCACGCTGGTCACGAAGACGGCCCGCCCGGAGGGCGGTTCGAGCCTGTGGGCGCAGGGCGGCATCGCGGCCGCCGTCGGGCCCGGCGACACGCCGGCGGACCACGCGGCGGATACCGTCGCCGCCGGCGCGGGCCTGAGTGACGCGGCGCGCGCGCGGCAGCTGGCCGAAGCCGGCGTGCAGGCGCTCGACTGGCTGATCGCGCAGGGCGTGCCCTTCGACCGCGACGCGGCCGGGCAGCTCCTGTTCGGCCGCGAAGCGGCGCACGGCCGGCCCCGCGTCGTGCACGCGGGTGGCGACGCCACCGGGGCCGTACTGATGGACGCGCTGACCCGGCGCGCGGCCGCAACGCCGTCGATCGGGATATTCGAAGACACGTTTGCCGCCGAGCTCGTCGTCGAGGACGGCCGGGTCGCCGGCGTGCTCAGTCACAGTGCCCGCTCGGGCTGGGTGCTGCATGCGGCACCCGTCGTCATCGTCGCCACCGGCGGCATCGGCATGAGCTGGTCGCACACGACGAACCCGGTCGAGGCGACCGGCGACGGCCTCGCGATGGCGGCCCGGGCCGGCGCGGTGCTGGCCGATCTCGAGTTCGTGCAGTTCCATCCGACCGCGCTCGCGGCGCCCGGCGGCGGCGCCAACCTGCCGCTTTTGACCGAAGCGCTGCGCGGCGCCGGCGCGACGCTCGTCGACGAGACCGGCACGCGATTCCTGGCGCGGCTGCACCCGGCCGCGGAACTCGCCCCGCGCGACGTCGTTGCGGCGGCGATCCACGGCCACCTGGCCGACGGCCACGACGTATTCCTCGACATCCGGCCGGTGCTCGCCGGCCCGGAGCGTGAGCATTTCCCGACGGCCGTCCGTTACGCGCGGGAGGCCGGTTTCGATCCCGAGGCGGAGCCGCTGCCCGTCGTGCCGGCGGCGCATTACCATATGGGCGGCATCGCGATCGACGAGCGCGGCCGGACCTCGCTGCCCGGGCTGTGGGCCTGCGGTGAGGTCGCGACGACGGGCATCCACGGCGCGAACCGGCTCGCCAGCAACTCGCTGCTCGAAGCGCTGGTCTTCGCGCGCAACGTTGCGGTCGACGTGATGCACCAGCCGCGAAGGCGGGTCGAAATTGCGGCGCCGGAACTGCCGTCGCTGCCGCGACCAGGCAGCGCGGGGGCGATCGCCGCGATTGCTTCACGCGTGCGGGAGACGATGAGCAGCCGCGTCGGTATCGTGCGCGACGGGGACGGCCTGGGCCGGGCGCTGGCCGAACTCGCGGTGCTTGCGACGGAGCTCGACGCGCTGGGTGAGCCCGGCACGCTGCGGGAGCAGGGCGGTGGTCGCGGCAGGGCACCGCGCCCGCAGGAGTATGCCGGGCTGGTCAGGGCCTACGGCGAAGCGCGGAACCGGGTAGTCGCCGGGCAACTGGTCGCACTCGCCGCGCTGAACCGGCAGGAGAGCCGCGGTGCCCATCGCCGGCGCGATTTCCCCGCGGCGGCTGACGCCTGGCGGCATTCCCAGCCGCTCACGATCGCGAGCCTGTCCGCGCTGAACTGACGCCTCGGCGCCCGCGGCGAACGGGTATGATGCGCGCTTGCCCCCAGCCCCTGCACCATGACCAAGGCCGCGATCAGCAACCGCAATTACCTGACGTATCTCGTCGGCAACACGATCTCGCTGCACGGCCTGTGGATCTACCGAGTCGCGCTCGGCTGGTTCGCGTGGGAGATCTCGGGCTCCGAGTTCTGGGTCGGCGTCGTCGCGTTCACCCAGTTCGCGCCGGCCGTCGTCTTCGGGCCGGTATTCGGCGTGCTCGCGGACCGGTTCGACCGCCGCGCCGTGTCCCTGCTGATCAACTCGATGAGCATCCTCAACATGCTGCTGCTCGGGGCGCTGACGCTGGCGGGCAACGTCGACATCGCGATCCTTGCCCTGTTTTCGCTGATGCAGGGCACACTCGACGGCGCGCACATGCCGGTGCGGATGTCGATCGTGCCGAACCTCGTCACCCGGGACCAGCTCGAGAGCGCGATCGCGACGACGTCGATCTCCTTCAACGTCTCGCGCTTCGTCGGCCCGGCGCTCGCCGGGTTCGTCATCGCCCACTATGGCGTGGCCGTCGCCTTCATCGTCAACGGCGTCTCGTACCTGACCCTGATTGCCGCGCTGCTGGTCGTGCGGCTCACCCCGGGGGCGGAGCGCTCGATGCCGCGGCGCCGCGTCTGGCACGAGATGGCCGAGGGCGTCGCCTACGCCTGGCGCCATCCGCGCATTCGCGCATTGCTGATCATCGTCGCGGTCGCATCGGTGTTCGGACGCGGCGCGCTCGAGATGCTCCCGGCCTTCGCAGACGCGGTCTACCGGGGCGGCAGCGCGGCGCTCGCGACACTGACGTCGGCGATCGGCGCGGGCGCGGTTA
>JAWWBD010000101.1:0-10536 GCA_033721115.1 Woeseiaceae bacterium
CAGGACGGCTGCGCTACGCCTACATCAGTCGCTGCGACGAGGTGATCAAGGACGCGGACGGCAACGTCGTCGAGCTGCGCTGCAGCTACGATCCGGAGACCAGAAGCGGCGCACCGAAGAGCGACCGCAAGGTCAAGGGTACGATTCACTGGGTCTCGGCTGCACACGCGGTGCCGGCCGAAGTGCGGCTCTACGACCGGCTGTTTACCGAGGCCGATCCGGGCGCCGCAGCCGACTTCATGGCGCTCGTCAATCCCGAGTCGCTCCGGACCGTCAGCGGCCGCCTCGAGCCCGCGCTGGCGGACTGGCCGAAGGGTACGGCATACCAGTTCGAACGGCTCGGCTATTTCTGTCCCGACGCCGGCGACCACGCGCCGGCAAAACCGGTCATCAACCGCATCGTGACGCTCAGGGACTCCTGGGCCAAGGTCGAGAAGGCGGCGCTCGCGAACGTCGGCAAGGCCGCCAGGGTCGAGACCCGCGACCCGCGCCAGGGCCCGCGCCCGGACGGCGCCTGATCGAAAGGGGTCAGAGCCCTTTCCTCTGACCCCTTTTCTTGTTGGTCAGGCGCTGGTGCCGTCGGTGACGGTGACGGGCGCGCCGCGTTCGATGCCGAGCCCCGCGGCCGCGCTGCCCTCGGCCCGGGCGATCTCGACGACGCCGAAGGAATTGATCAGCGCCAGGTATTCGCCCGGCCGGGCGCGGCCGTAGGTCTGCCGCATCTCGACCGCGTGGCCGGCGATTCGCACGATCGGGTTTGCGAACCCCGCGAGCAGGGATTCGTCGATATTGGAGATCAGGTTGCCGAATGCGTCGACGGTGACGACGACGCCCGTCACGCGCTCTGCCGTGGCGACCGGGTCGTCGAGCCAGGCCGGCGCCCACTCGTCCGTCGCCGCGCCGAGGCGGTCGGGCGTCGTTCTGCCCGCGGCGAGTTCGGCGGCGATGGGGGCGAAGATGTCGCGGCCGTGAAACGTCATGCTGGGCTCGTCGATGCCGAACCGGCCCGGCACCGCCGGGTCGAGGCGGAAGACCCGGGCCGTCTCCGCACCGTCGAGCAGCAGTGCGAGCAGGCCGTTGTCGGGGGCCAGGAAAACGTGCTCGTCGTAGTCGACGACGAGGATGTCCCGTTCGGTGCCGACGCCGGGGTCGACGATCGCGACATGGACCGTGCCGGCGGGGAAGTAGCGGTAGGCCCGGCTGACCCAGAACCCCGCCTCGGGCGGCCACTGAGCCGGGATATCGTGTGCGAGGTCGACGACCCTGGCGGCGGGAAAGCGGCCGAGTATCACACCCTTCATGACGGCGGCGAACGGGCCCTTGTGGCCGAAATCGGTCGTGATGGTGATGACGCCAGAAGGTTTCATCAGCGCTGCCCGTGCCGCCGTGCCCGGCCCCGGATTGTAGCAGGCGGACACCGTGCAGGCGCCCGCGCCCGGCGCTCAGCCGGCGAGCCGGTCCAGGTGCGAATCCGCGCTGCCGAAGACCTGGCCGATGACCGTCAGGCGCTTGAAGTAATGCGCGACGTCGAGCTCCCAGGTCACGCCCATGCCGCCGTGCAGCTGGACCGCTTCCTGGCCGACCTTCCTGCCCGCCGTCCCGACGTAGTACTTGAGCGCGCTGATGGAGCGCCCGGCCTCGTCCGTGCCGTCGGCGTTCGCCATCGCGGCCCAGAGCAGGAGGGAATAGGCCTGTTCGCAGGCCGTCAGCATGTCCACCATGCGGTGCTGCAGTGCCTGGAAACTGCTGATCGGCACGCCGAACTGAACCCGGTTCTTCGTATAGTCGACGGTTTTCTCGGTCAGGACCTGCATGATGCCCACGGCCTCGGCGCAGACGGCGAGCGTCGCATCATCGACGGCGGCCGAGAGTGCCGTGAAGCCGTCGCCTGTCGGGCCCAGGACGGCGTCGTCGCCGACCGTCACGCCGTCGAGATCGAGCTCTGCGGCACGCCGCCCGTCGACCGTCCGGTAGGGCCGGATGCGGAGTCCGGCTGCGTCTGCAGCGACCGCGAACAGCGTGATGCCGTCCCGGTCCCTGCGGTCGCCGGCTGTCCGGGCGGGAACGACGATCAGATCCGCGTTTCCGCCGTTCGGGACGACGCCCTTCGTGCCGGTCAGTTTCCACTCGCCGCCTGCGCGCACGGCCCGCGTTGCGATGTCCGCGACATCGTAGCGCGACTGGGGCTCGTTGAATGCGAGTGTCGCCTGCAGCGTGCCGCCGAGCAGCGGTTCGAGCCAGCGGCTTTTCTGCCCCGCGTCGGCGACGCGGCGGAGAATGCCGCCGGCGAGCACGACGTTCTCGACGTACGGTTCCAGCACGAGCCCGCGGCCGAAACGCTGCATCAGGATCATGAGCTCGACGGGACCGCCACCGATGCCGCCGTCGGCCTCGCTGAACGGAATTGCGGTCCAGCCGAGCTCGGCGAAGGTCTGCCAGGCTTCCATGCTGTAGCCGGGCTCGCTCGCGGCGCGGCGCTGCCGGTCTTCGAACGGATAGTCGTTTCTCACGAATCTCTCGACGCTGTCCGCGAGCAATTCCTGGAAGTCGTTGAAGCGAAAATCCATGGCGGTGCGTCTACAGGCCCAGGACGTGCTTGGCGATGATGTTTTTCTGGATCTCGTTGGAGCCGCCGTAGATCGATGCCTTGCGGAAATTGAAATAGCGGAGCGCCGCCCGGGTTTCGGTCCCCTCGCCGATGCGTTCGGCCGCCGGGAAATCGAGGACATACTGGTCGGGAACCCAGGGCAGGGCGTAGTACCCGGCCGCTTCGAGATAGAGCTCGTCGACGGCCTGCTGCAGTTCGGTTCCGCGCAGTTTCAGGATCGAGGACTCCGGGCCGGGCGCCTTGCCCGCGGCGACGGCTGCCAGCGTGCGGAGTTCGGTGAATTCGAGCGCCTTTAGCTCGACTTCGGTCGCGGCGATCTTGCGCATGAAGCTCCTGTCCCCGGCAAGCGGCTCGCCGCCGCGGACGGGACTTGCCGCCTGCTCGCGCAGCTGCCGGAGCCGGTACCGCGTGCGCGCCACGCCGGACGTGCCCGTCCGCTCGTGCTGCAACAGCACCTTGCCGTAGGTCCAGCCCCTGCCTTCCTCTCCGACGAGGTTTTCGACCGGCACCGAGACGTCCTCGAAGTGAATCTCGTTGACCTCGTGTTCGCCGTCCAGCGTGATGATCGGCCGGACCGTGATGCCCGGCGTCTGCATGTCGACGAGCAGGAAGCTGATTCCTTCCTGGCGGCGTTCGACGTCGGTACTCGTGCGGGCCAGGATGAAGATCCAGTCGGCGTGCTGGCCCAGCGTCGTCCAGGTCTTGGTGCCGTTGACGACGTAGTGGTCACCGGCGCGATCCGCACGCGTCCTGAGCGAAGCCAGGTCGGATCCGGCGCCGGGCTCCGAATAACCCTGGCACCACCAGGTATTGCTCGCGAGGATGTCGGGCAGGAAGCGCTTTTTCTGTTCCTCGGATCCGAAGGTATAGATGATCGGGCCGACCATGCCGATGCCGAACGGGATGATGTCGGGTGCGTTCGCGGCCGCCTGCTCGGATGCGAAGATGTAGCGCTCGACGGCCGACCAGCCGGTGCCGCCGTACTCGACCGGCCAGTTGGGCGCGGCCCAGCCTCGCGCGTGCAGGCACTTCTGGAAGCGGATCGAATCCTCGCGTTCGAGCGGAACGCCGGCCGCCTGCTTGCGTCGAATATCCTCGGGTACCTCGGTGCGGAAAAACTCGCGAACCTGGTCGCGGAAAGCGAGTTCCTCGGCCGAATATTTGACTTGCATGGGGTACCTGTGGGGACGATAGGAGCCAATCGAGGATGCAGCAAAAGGTGGTCAAAATAAAGAACAACGCGGACAGATCGGGCAGAATGGCGCCATGACCTCCGAATCGATCTCCGAGGCACCACCTGCGCCGGCGAGCGACGGTCTGGCCGACGCGCTCGGCCGGCCGCTGCACGACCTGCGCATCTCGCTCCTCGATCGCTGCAATTTCCGCTGCCCCTATTGCATGCCGGAATCGGAGTATCACAAGGACTACGAGTTCCTGATGCGGTCGCAGCGGCTTTCGCATGGCGAGATCTACAAGATCGCCCGCGTCGCCACGGGCCTCGGCGTGACCAAGATCCGGCTCACCGGCGGCGAACCGCTGCTCGACAAGAAACTGCCCGGCCTCGTCGAGCGCCTGGCCGGGCTGCCCGGCGTCGAGGATCTTGCGCTGACTACGAACGGGATGCTGCTCGCTCCCGTGGCAAGGACGCTTGTGGAGGCGGGCCTGCACCGCGTCACGATCAGCCTGGACAGCCTCGATCCGGACGTCTTTCGGCGCATGAGCGGCGGGCGGGGCGACCTCGACAAGGTCCTCGAGGGCCTCGCCGCGGCCGAGCGTGCGGGGCTCGCGCCGATCAAGATCAACGTCGTCGTGCAGCGCGGCGTCAACGACCATACCGTGCTCGATCTGCTCGGGCATTTCCGCGGCACGGGCCATATCGTGCGGCTGATCGAGTTCATGGATGTGGGCAACCGCAACGGCTGGCGCATGGAGCAGGTCGTCCCTTCGCGCGAGCTACTGAAGCTCGTGCAGGCGCGCTGGCCACTCCGGGCCGTCGGCCGCAACTACCCGGGAGAGGTGGCGCGCCGGTACCAGTACCTGGACGGGCAGGGCGAGATCGGATTCATCTCCTCGGTGACCGAGCCGTTCTGCGGCAGTTGCTCACGCGCGCGGCTGTCGGCCGACGGCATGCTCTACACCTGCCTGTTCGCGACGCACGGTACCGATCTGCGCGAGCCGATCCGGAACGGGGCCGACGACGACGAACTGGCCGACATCCTCTCGCGTATCTGGCTGCAGCGTGCCGACCGCTACAGCGAGCTCCGGCGCCCGGACGTGGCGGAGCACCACGCGCTGAGCAAGGTCGAGATGTACCGGATCGGGGGCTGAATGGGTCGACTCAGTCACGTTGACGACGAGGGTCGCCCGACGATGGTCGACGTCGGCGACAAGGCGGTCACGCGGCGCGAGGCGCACGCGCGGACGATCGTCGAGCTGCCCGATGCCGTCAGCGCCGCGATCGACGGCGACGAGATCGCGACGAAAAAAGGACCGGTCTTCGCCACGGCCATCATTGCCGGCGTCATGGCGGCGAAAAAAACGCACGAACTGATCCCGTTCTGCCATCCGCTCGGGCTCGAGAACTGCCGGATCACGATCGCGGTCGAGGGCAAGCGACTCAGGATCGACTGTCATTGCCGCGTCGAACACAAGACCGGCGTCGAGATGGAGGCCCTGACCGGGGCGTCGGTCGCGGCGCTCACCGTCTACGACATGTGCAAGGCGCTGTCGCACGACATCGTCATCAGCGAAACCCGGCTGATCGCCAAGTCCGGCGGCAAGGAGGACTTTCGCCATGCCGACTGAGGACCGGGCCACGCCTGTCTACGGCCTCGTCCTCGCCGGTGGCCGGAGTCGCCGGATGGGGCGCGACAAGGCGGCACTGGAGCGCGGCGGGCAGAGCCAGCTCGAATACGTGTTCGGTCTCCTCGCCGGGGTGGCCGACGAGGCCTACGTCTCCGCGCGGGCCGGCCAGCAGGACGACCCCGTCCGGCGCGGCTTCCCGCAAATCGTCGACCGCTACGAGGATCTCGGTCCCGTGGCAGGCATCCTGACCGCGCTCGAGACCCGGCCCGGCGTCGACTGGCTCGTCGTCGCCTGCGACCTGCCGAACATCGACCGGTCGACGCTGGCCTACCTGCTCGCAAACCGCTCGGCGGACAAGCCCTTCACCGCGTTTCGCAGCAGCTACGACGGCCTGCCGGAGCCGTTGTGCGCGATCTACCGCGCCGGCAGCGAGACGCTGATCCGGCAGTTCGTCGCCGACGGCATCCATTGTCCGCGCAAGATGCTGATTCGTTCGGATACGGCGCTGCTCGAGCAGCCGGACCCGCACGCGCTCGATAATGTCAATACGCCCGAAGATCTCGCCGGCAGCGTGCTGGAGGGAGCACCGTGAGTGGTATGAAGTCGATCACGGTGCGTTATTTCGCAATGTTCCGTGAGCACGCGGGCGTCGACCGGGAAACGCTGGTGCTCGACGCTGCGACCGCCCGTGACGTCTTTCTTGCCACGCGGGACCGACACGGCACCGCCGAACCGGCCGGGCACTGCAAGGTGGCGATCAACGACGTCATGACCGATTGGGACGCGCCGGTGGCGGACGGCGACACCGTGCTCCTGTTCCCGCCCGTCGCCGGGGGCTGACGTGATCGAGCTGACGCCAGACGAGATCCGGCCGGACGAGCTGCGGCGCGAGCTGTTCGATGCCGGCGCCGGTGCCTACTGCGGCTTCGAGGGCTGGATCAGGAACCGCAACGAAGGGCGCAGGGTGCTGCGACTCGAATACGAAGCCTATGCGCCCCTCGTCATCAGCGAGGGCGAAGCGGTACTGGCCGAAGCACGGGAGCGGTTCCCCCATCTGCATGCACGCTGCGTCCATCGCAGCGGGCTGCTCGAGATCGGCGAGTGCGCGGTATGGGTCGGCGTGTCGGCGCCGCACCGCGACGAGGCCTTCCTGGCGTGTCGCTACATCATCGACCAGGTCAAGGTGCGTCTGCCGATCTGGAAAAAGGAGTACTACGAGGACGGGCACTCCGGCTGGGTCAACTGCGAGCGCTGTGCGAAAGCGGGCTAGAACTTTTCAAGATCGGCGGGCGTGTCGACGTCGGCTGCCGCTGCCGGGCAGTCGACCGGAATGACCCGGAAGCGCTCGTCGGCGAACAGGTCACGGGCGCCACGGTCGCCGCGCAGGCGGGCGAGCTCGGCGAAACAGGCTGACGGGAACAGGACCGGTGGTCCCAGCGTGTCGGCATAGCGTGCTGCCACGATCTCCCGTGCATCACCTGTCCAGTGAGTCAGCAGCCGGCCGAGATCGCCCGGCGCGACGGCCGGCTGATCCGCAAGCAGGAGCAGGATCGCGTCGGCGCAATGCGCGAGGGCGCGGGCGGCGCAGGCGATCGACGTGCCAAGCCCCTCGCGATACGCGTCGTTGACCAGGAGAAAGCCGGCGCCGGGGCCGGACGCGCGGGACACGTCCCGCCATTCGTGCCCGGCGACGAGCAGGACGCGCTCGCCGGCCACGCTCCAGGCGGTCTGCATCGCGCGGCGGACGAGGGTCTGGCCATCGATCGTCGCGAGTTGCTTCGGGGAGCCGAAGCGCCTTGATTCCCCGGCAGCCAGTACGACAGCGTACAGCCCGCGACCCGAT
This sequence comes from Woeseiaceae bacterium, assembly GCA_033721115.1. GTDB lineage: Bacteria > Pseudomonadota > Gammaproteobacteria > Steroidobacterales > Woeseiaceae > UBA1847. The sequence continues at coordinate 7,257 of JAWWBD010000101.1, forward strand.
GCGCCTGATTCCATAGCGCCATTGTAGCCCCGAAATGCGACGAAACAGTTGCGGGCGGAGTGGCTTCTGTGTATCTCTATCGACAGGGGGCGTCTGCAGAGCGCCAGCAAATCGCCTGGGTCAAAGGGACGGCATGGCGCACACCATCAATTCGGTCGAGGATGCGAAAGCGCTCGAAGGCGTCGAGATCGGGTTGTCCGACTGGATCGTCATTGACCAGCAACGCATCAACCAGTTCGCCGAGGCGACCTCGGATCACCAGTGGATCCACGTCGACATCGAGCGTGCAAGACGGGAGCTACCCGGCGGCACGACCATCGCTCACGGCTATCTCACGCTTGCGCTGATCCCGGGCCTGACGGGCCACTTCCTCGAGGTGCCGAACCTCGAGCGCGCGATCAATTACGGGGTCAACAAGGTCCGTTTCTACACGCCGGTACCGTCGGGAGCGCGGGTCCGTGCCCGGGCCACCGTGCTGCAGGCGCGTTCGCGTGCCGGCGCGCTGCTTTTGACCTCGGAAGTCCGCATCGAGATCGACGGTGAGCGCAAGCCCGCCTGCGTCGCCGAAACCCTGGGCATGTATTTCTTCAGCCAGGACTGAAAGGGCAGACCAAAAAAGGTGTCAGGTTTATTTTTTGAAAAAATAAACCTGACACCTTTTTTGAATTCTTTCCTGGTCAGCGTTTGTGCAGCCAGCCGGGCAGGTAGGAATACGGGTCGGTATCGACGTCGCGGTTCCACGTCACCCGGTTTGCCTCGAGCAATTCGGCCAGGCTACCGTCTTTCACCGCGTCGAAGGTCTCCGTCGCACCGCCGATGTGCCGCCCGCCGACGTACACCTGCGGGATCGTCCTGAGGCCGGTCGTCTTCTCGATGGCCTTGCGAATCTGGCCACCCCAATTGCCTTCCTGGTAGGCGACCGAATCGAGATCGATCGACCGGTGCGGGATCGCGTAGTCGGCGAACATCTTGCGCAGCGACCAGCAGAACTCGCACCACTCGAGCGCGAATAGCACCACCGGGTTCTCCGCGTCGTGGGTGACCGCCTCGAGGAACTCGAGCGCCGCGGCAGGTGCGTCGACCTCTTCCGGTTCGGTTTCCGCAGCGGCTGCCGGCTGCGGCGGTGGCGTGTCGAAGCGGTAGTTCGGCGTCGAGGCTGCGATCTCCATCTCTTCAGCCGTCATGTCTTCCGGGATGCCGTCGAACAGCGGCGTCGACAGGTAGCGTTCACCGGTATCCGGCAGCATGCAGAGTATGTTCGACCCCGGTGCGGCTTTCCCGGCCACGGCGAGTGCGCCTGCCAGCGTCGCACCGGCCGAGATGCCCACGAAGATACCTTCCTCGCGGGCCAGCGCTTTCGCGCACCTGAGCGCATCGGCGCCGGCGATCGGTACGATCTCGTCGATCAGCTCCGCCGCGACGACGTCTTCGGTGAGTTTGGGTATGAAATCGGGACTCCAGCCCTGCATCATGTGCGGGCGGAACAGCGGATGGCTGTCGGTCGGGCTGCCGTCCGGTCGCCGCGCCTGCGGGATGCCGCTCTTCAGCACCGGGGAATTGTCCGGCTCGCAGACGACGATCTTCGTGGCCGGGCTTTCGGCCCTGAGGACGCGCGAAACGCCCTTCAGTGTGCCGCCCGTCCCGAAACCGGTCACCCAGTAGTCGAGACGGCGGTCCGCGAATGCCGCGAGGATCTCCGGTGCGGTCGTCTGCGAATGCGCGTCGGCATTGGCCTCGTTCTCGAACTGGCGCACCAGGAACCAGCCGTGCTTCTCCGCGAGTTCGACCGCCTTGGCGAGCATGCCGCTGCCCTTCAGCGAGGCCGGCGTGAGCACGACCTTCGCGCCCAGGAACCGCATCATCTTGCGGCGCTCGAGGCTGAAGTTCTCGGCCATCGTCACGACGAGCGGATAGCCTTTTTGCGCACAGACCATCGCGAGCCCGATGCCGGTATTGCCGCTCGTGGCTTCGATCACGGTCTGCCCCGGTTCGAGCGCGCCGGAGCGCTCCGCATCCTCGATTACGCCGAGTGCAAGGCGATCCTTGACGGATCCCATCGGGTTGAACGCCTCGATCTTGGCAAAAACGTTGACGCCGGGCGGCGCCAGCTTGTTCAGGCGGACGATCGGCGTGTTGCCCACCGTGGACAGGATGTTCTCGTGAATTTTCTGCATCACGTACAATCCCCCTGGCATGCGGTACCCGCGCCGCGACAATCGCAAGGAGTAAGACTATGGGCGAAATCGGACTGCTTGGACTGATCCACCTCGCGATCTGGGTCTATGCCGTCGTGCAGATTTTCGACAGCACTGCCAGCACCGGCGCCAAAATCCTCTGGATTATCATTGTAGCTGCCCTGCCGCTCGTCGGCGTCATCCTGTGGTATTTCCTGGGCCCGGGGGCGCCGAAGCGATAGCGCGATAGCGCACAAGCGTATACCGAAAGCCGCCTGCGGCGCGGATTCGAGCGGCGATCGGGCCGTGCAGCGCGTCGTCCCATTCGTCGAAACGCTCGATGAATTCAATCGCGGCGGCGTAGTCGCCGGCGTACTGGAGCCTTAGTACCTCGGCCAGCAGGGCCGTGACGACCTCGTGATAGGCGGCGTAGTCGATCGAGAGCAGTCCCGTCCCGGGTTCGGGCTGGATGAGCCCGTGCTCGACGAACCAGTTGAACTGGATGAGTTGCATCGTCTGGTAGGCCTGGTCCGGGCGCGGCCGCACGTCCTGCAGGGTGCGGCGGATGCCGTCGGCATAAAGCGCGCGCAGCGCATCCGGACCGAAGATGCCTGCGCCCACGAGTGCCCGTGCCGCGAACAGCGACACCAGGTCCGCCTTCAGTTCCTCGAAGAGATCGGCCTTGTCCGCCAGCGCGACATCGAGGTCGCGCCCGTCCGCGGTGTGCGACGGACCGAGGTAGTGCCCGATTTCGTGCCACAGCGTCCGATCGAATCCGCCCGCGGCCGTCAGGTCGTCGCGGTCCCGTGGGGCGACCGCGGCGTCGTAGCGGAGCTTCCTGTTGGCAAACAGCGCAGGGTGCTCGAGGAGATTGCGCCGCATCAGTATCGTGCGCCCGTACTTGCGTGAATGGTCCGGGTCATTGGGCAGGATGGTCGCGGTGTTGCTGCCCCGCGCCTGCCCGAAGTCGGCGATGACGTTGTAGACGCCGACCGGGATACGTTGCCGGACCCGTTTCGGGTGCTCGTAGGGCAGGGAATCCTCGATCGCCTGCAGTTCGCCGAGGGCTGCCTCGAGCTGCCGGGTCCGCGCCGCGTCCCGGGCCA
>JAWWBD010000102.1:0-10366 GCA_033721115.1 Woeseiaceae bacterium
CTACCTGCACTCCGACCGGACGAGCATGTACCTCAACTACGCGCTCGAGAACGAGACGACGACGAACGGCCTGCCCAACGCGCGCGGCAGCGAGGGCAACCTCGTCGCCGGCATCAAGTCGCGCCTGGCCGACTCGACGAGCGTCTTCCTCGAGGAACGCTACCAGCACAATCGCGCGATGACCGGCCTGACCCACGGCACGGGCATCACTTTCGCGCCGGGCGAAACCTGGAGTCTCGGCGTCAACACCGACATCGGCACGCTGGAGAACGTCGTGACCGGCGCCGAGACCGACCGTGTCGCCGGCGGTCTGCAACTCAGCCTGGGCTTCGGCGCGCTCAAGCTGTCCTCCGGCATCGAGTATCGCAACGACGATGCCGAGCAGCCCGACCTGAGCCGCGAGGAGCGCCGGACCTGGCTGTTCCGCAACAGCCTGAAGTACCAGCTCGGCCCGTCCGGACGGCTGGTCGGCAAGTTCAATCACTCCGAGAGCGAGAGCTCGCTCGGCAGTTTCTACGACGGAGGCTTCACGGAAGCCGTGCTGGGCTACGCGTACCGGCCGGTGCACCATGACCGCCTCAACGCGCTCGTCAAGTACACGTATTTCTACAACGTGCCGACCACCGACCAGGTGGGTCTCTCGAACGTCGCGGCCGAGTTCCTGCAGAAGAGCCACATCGCATCGGTCGACGTGGGCTACGACCTGACCCGGCGCCTGTCGATCGGCGGCAAGTACGCCTACCGCCTCGGCAGCGTGAGCCTCGATCGCGAGAATCCGGAGTTCTACGACAACAACGCGAGCCTGTACGTGCTGCGGGCCGACTACCGCTTCCGCGAGAACTGGGAGTTACTCGGCGAGGCGCGCATGCTCGACATGCCCGATCTCGACGAGAGCCGGAGCGGACTACTCTTCGCCGTGTCGCGTTACGTCGGGGACCATCTGAAGGTCGGCCTGGGATACAACTTCACGGACTTCTCGGACGACCTGACCGACCTCGACTACGATCACTCGGGCGTGTTCCTGAACATCACCGGCTCGCTCTGATGCCCCGTCAGTGCGCTGCGCCCTGCGCCTCGATGTGCCGATGCAGGCGCGCGTCGTGGGTCCTGAAGTGTACGGTGAACCAGCGTTTCCAACTGCCGCATTTCCCGATCGTAAGGTCGCAGGCACGCCCGGCTGTGTGCAAGACTAATGACAAGACACAACCTCGCGATGGCGCCTCGATTCGGGACGGTGACCTCGATTTCCTGCGAAAAGGTCCGCAAAATGCACCGAAATACTTGCAGACTAACCCTCTCACTGATGGCCGGTCTTTTTCTGGCAGCAGCTTGTTCGGAGCCGGGTGCCCCCGCGACCGGGTCGCCCGACCCGGTATCCGCGGCAGGCGCTGGTACCGTCAGTCCGGGTGCCGGAGCGGCCGACCGGCCCATGAGCGAGGTGCTGGCGCGCGGCAGGACAGTCTACGAGGCGAACTGTGCAGCCTGTCACCAGCGCAACGGGCAGGGGCTGCCCGGTGCGTTTCCGCCGCTCGCGCAGTCGGACTACCTCGACCGGGATCGCGAGCAGGTCCTGCGGGTCGCGCTGCTCGGACTGTCGGGTCCCATCACTGTCAACGGCGTCCAGTACAACGGCGTGATGCCAAGCATGGCGTATCTCAGTGACGAAGAACTGGCAGCTGCCATGACTTACGTATTCAATGCCTGGGGTAACTCCTACGCCGCAGTGTCGGCGAACGAGATCGCAGCCTTGCGCGAGTAGACCGGCGCGATCGGCCGGGCTCACGTGAGCCCCCGCCGACGCTGACTACGGGTTACTCGTCAGGCTCCGGGGGCCGCGCCAACGATGACGCATTCCGCGATGTGATCAGGACCGGGATCGTGTTTGCGTCGGTTTTTGACGCGGCCGCGCGCCATTGCCGATAATCAGCGACGTCGAATTGACGGAGTACCGGACCGTGGACCGCAGAATCTCAGACCTGTACGACGAATACCTGCACACGCCGATGGGGCGGCGCAAATTCTTGAGCCGGCTGACCGTGCTGGCCGGCAGCGCCTCCGCGGCCGCGGCTGCGCTGGCGCTGCTCGAGGGCGAAGAGGCGCGCGCCGACCAGGTGGCGGAGGACGACCCGGCGCTCGAGACGGGCATGCTGACCTATCCCGGGGCCACGGGCGAGATCCGGGCCTACCACGCGAAGCCGGCCGGTGCGGGCCGGCTGCCGGCCGTGATCGTCGTGCACGCCAACCGCGGGCTCTGGCCGCACTACCGCGATTCGGCGCGGAAGCTCGCGCTCGCCGGCTATTTCGTCATCGCGCCCGACATGCTGTCGCCCGTCGGCGGTACGCCGGAAACCGGTGATTCGCGCGGCCCCGAGGGGGACGCTGCGCTCGAGCGCCTCGCGGGAATCCCGTCCGCCGACGTCCAGGCAAACCTCGCCGCCGCGGTCGCTTTCCTCGCCGGCCATCCGGGCACGACGGGCAAGGTGGGCGCCGTCGGCTTCTGCTGGGGCGGCGGCCACGTGCTCGAGCTGGCCGTGAACGTACCCGAGCTGGATGCGGCGGTCGCCTACTACGGCTCGCAGCCGGAGGCGGGCTACGAGAAAATCGTCGCGCCGATTCTCGCGCACTATGCTGCGGACGACGCGCGGCTCGTGCGCGGCATCCCCGCTTTCATCGAGCAGATGGAAAAACACGGCAAGCGCTACGAGCTCTACGTCTATCCCGGCACGCGCCATGCCTTCAACTCGGACAATCGTCCCGATCGCTACGACGTCGAAGCGGCGTATCTCGCCTGGAGCCGGACGCTCGACTTCTTCGGCAAACACCTCGACTGAGCGACGGCGGGGCCCGGCGGGCCCCGATTGGCGAAATCCATTGCCGGATGCCACACTGTCAGGCGGTGGCTGACGACAGGAGAGGTGTCGTTATGAAAGCACAAACCAGCCACGGCGTTGCAGAGCGCAATCTCGACGGCAGCCTGATCCGCTGGTTCCTGCTGCGCGCGGGCAGGCCGCGAATCGCGGTACGGCTCTGGACCGGTGCCGAAATCCGGGTCACCGACGAGCGGCCCGTCGCCACGATGGTGATCAACAGCCGGCGGGCGCTGCTCAACATGCTGCGCTCGCCATCCGTCGGTTTCGGCGAGGCCTACATGCACGGCGGCATCGAGATCGAGGGCGACATGCTGGCCTTCGTCAACGAGGCGACCGCGGCATGGACCCGCAGCACGGCGGGACGCTACCTGCTGCCCAGGATCGGGTCGGCACTCTATGCGATCCAGCGCAACACGCTGGGGCGGGCGCGGAGCAACGTGCACCATCACTACGATCTCGGTAACGATTTCTACCGGCTGTGGCTGGACGAGCGCATGGTCTACACCTGCGCGTACTTCGAGAATCCGTCGGCGACGCTTGCCGAAGCGCAGGTCGCGAAACTCGACCACGTGTGCCGCAAGCTCGACCTGCGGCCGGGCCAGAAAGTCATCGAGGCGGGTTGCGGCTGGGGTGCGCTGGCCCTGCACATGGCCGAGCACTACGGCGTGCAGGTCGTCGCATTCAACAATTCGCACGAGCAGGTTGCCTGGGCACGCGAAAGGGCCAGGGCACGCGGCCTCGAGGGCCGGGTCCGCTTCGTCGAGGACGATTACCGGACCATCGACGAGCGCTGCGACGTCTTCGTCTCGGTGGGGATGCTCGAGCACGTCGGCATCGGCAATTACCGGACGCTCGGGCGGTTGATCAGGCGTTGCCTGAAGCCGGAGGGACTCGGGCTCATCCACACGATCGGCCGCAGCCATCCGCAGAAGGCCGATCCGTGGATCCGCAAGTACATATTCCCGGGCGGTCACATCCCGAGTCTCGCCGAGATGATGGGTGTGTTCGAGCCCGAGCGGTTCTCGGTCCTCGACGTCGAGAACCTGCGCCCGCACTACGCCCGGACCTGTGCGATGTGGCTCGAGAACTTCGAGCGTGTGGCCGATCGGGTTGCCGCGATGTACGACGAGACCTTCGTCCGCATGTGGCGACTCTATCTCGCGGGATCGTCGGCCGGCTTCTCGACGGGAACGCTGCAGCTCTTCCAGGTGCTGTTCACGCAGCTGGGCAACCGCAGGGCGCCCTGGACGCGGGAATACCAGTACCGCGGGAGCCGCGGAGCAGACTGACATGCGCAGCGCCGACGCGATCGTGGTCGGCGGCGGGCCCGGCGGCTCGACCGCTGCCTGGCAGCTCGTCAGGGCCGGGCTCGACGTGCTGGTACTCGACAGGGCGGCATTCCCGCGCCTCAAGCTGTGCGCCGGCTGGGTGACGCCGGAGGCGATGGCGGATCTCGAGCTCGCGCCGGGAGACTATCCACACGGTCTCCTGACGTTCGACCGGCTCAGGCTGCACTGGAAGATCCTTGCTGCCGCACCCGCAACGCGGCAGCACTCGATCCGGCGTTACGAGTTCGACGCTTTCCTGCTCGAGCGGTCCGGGGCCGAGGTCGTGCAGCACAACGTCCGGTCCGTCAGCCGCGACGGTGACGACTTCGTGCTCGACGATGCGTTCCGCTGCCGATACCTCGTCGGCGCCGGCGGCACGGCATGCCCGGTGTACCGGGCGCTGTTTAGCGACCGGCACCACCGGCACGGCGGCCTGCAGACGGCGACGCTCGAACAGGAATTCGCCTACGAGTGGCAGGACCCCGACTGCCATCTGTGGTTCTTCGACGACGGGCTGCCGGGCTACGCCTGGTACGTGCCCAAGGCCCGCGGCTGGGTCAACGTCGGCCTGGGCGGGATGGCGGAGCAGCTGAAGGTGCGCGGCGGGCACCTCCGGCAGCACTGGCAGGCATTCGTCGCGCGGCTGCGGGACCAGGGCCTCGTACGCTACGACGACTACGCGCCGAAGGGCTACAGCTATTACATCCGCGGTGACGTTAGAGGGATCCGCGACGGCAACGCGTTCCTCGTCGGGGACGCCGCGGGGCTCGCGACGCGCGACCTGTGCGAAGGGATCGGCCCGGCCGTCCAGAGCGGCCTGCGCGCCGCCCGCGCCATCGTCGAGGACGCCGACTACGACCTCGAGGATGTCCCGCCGCTGAGCGGCGGCGGCTTCGCGAGCCGCCTGCTGGAGAAACGCTTCACGGCCAGCGCCTGACCGGCCGGCCTAGCGGCCCAGCGAAATCTCGCCGGAGTCCGTCACGCGGATCGTCGGGAACAGGGCCCCCGGGTCGAGCCTCGCTTCGAGCCTGTAGCTCACGGTGTCGCCGGGCCGGTTCACGAGATCCGAGACGAAGCGGATTCCCGCCACGAGGTTGGGCGCAGCCGTCAGGATCACGTCACCCTGCCCGTAGCCCTCGATGACGGGCAGGTCGTTCGCCACCCCGTTGATCAGCTCACGATCGTTGAGGCTGACCGTGTACGAGACACCCCGGAGTTTCAGCGCTTCGCGGTTCGGATTCGTGACCCGGAGGCCGATTTCGAATTCAGGCAACGCGCCCTCGGACGGTATCGTGCGAAACGAGCTGACCGTCACGGTCGGCGTTTCGAAACCGGGGCGCAGGGCGCCGCAGCCGGCCAGGAGCGCGGCGGCGACGAGCATGAGGGCAGGACGGCATGCGGGCAGCGGGAGTCGGGTGGACACGGGGAGCCTCTCGGGTAGCAAAGCGCCATGATAGCCGCGACGGGCAGCGGCCAGCTACCGGCAAGGCCGGTCAGGTCGCCTCGTCGCGACGCCGGGCCCGCAGGCGGGCATCGCGGCGGTCCTGGGCCTGGCGCCAGCGGCGCTTTTCCACGTCCGACTGCGGCAGGATCGGCGGCACCGGCGTCGGGCGGCCGTCTGCATCCAGCGCGACGAAAGTCAGGTAGGCGGAAACGACGTGTCGCGTCGTGCCGGTCGCACTGTTCTCGGCCGCGACATGCACGCCGACCTCCATCGAGCTGGTCCAGGCGCGATTGACCGCGGCCTTCACGATCAGCGTGTCCCCGGTGCGCGCCGGCGCGAGGAAATTCAGGCTGTCCACCGCGGCCGTCACGCAGGTCGCGCCGCTGTGGCGCTCCGCGACGATCAGCGCCGTGCGGTCGCACAGCCCCATGACGAGGCCGCCGAATACCGTGTATTCCGAATTGAGGTCGTTCGGGAATATCTTGTAGACGTTCTGTTCGACGGCCGAGACCGCCGGCGCTTTACCCTGCATCGATTTCCTCCTTGCCCCTGTCTAGCGCGAATCCGACGAGCCTCTGCATGACCCGCTCCCGCAGCCCGCGCGGTGCTGCGAGCTGCATGCGCGCGAGCGCCTCGCCGTCCCGGCAGCGCCCGCCGGCGACCAGGGCGGTCGCCAGGCCTCGCGCGTGCCGGAACGGCCGGGCCGCCCTTTTCCCAAGCCAACCGAGCGCGTCGACCAGGCGCCGCTCGGCCGGCGTGAGCACGGTGCCGAGCGGGTAGGGCGGGAACCGGGGCGCGAAATCCGGGTCCCCGAACACGGCGGCGATGGCGGCAGGCACGTTGTCGCGCGCATCCTGCGGGACGCGGTAGTCGCGTTCCAGCTTGCCCGCATCGACGGCGGCGCGTGCGAGCTCGTCCTGGAAGGTCGAATCGGCGATCCCGAGCATCGCCGCGATCACCCGGCTGTCCGGCAGGCCGCGCGTCGCGGCGATGCCGTACTCCGAGACGAACACGTCGCGATAATGGCGCGGAATCGTGACGTGGCCATAGTGCCAGCGAATGTTCGACCGTGGCCGCCCCTCGTGCAGGCGGCGCGCGCGCAGCATCAGGATCGAGTGTGCACCGTCGAGGGCATGCGCCATCGACACGAAGTCGAACTGCCCGCCGACGCCGCTGACGACACGGCCGTCCTCGAGCCCGTCGGAGACAACGGCGCCCAAAAGCGTCGCCATCATCGTCTCGTTGACGAAGCGGGCCTGCGTGCGCTGCCGGCGCTTGCGCGCTTCGTCGCCGAACAACGTGTTGGTCTCGGAGATTCGCGTCATCCGGATCAGTCGGCGCCGGTCTTCCGGGAGGGCGCGGAGATTTTCGTAGAGCTCGTTCGAACCGATGAAGAATCCCGCGTGCACGACGGCGGGGTCCGCTGCGTCGGCACCGCGCTTCAGGATGCCCGCCCGGAACAGCGCAAACAGCGCATCGGACAGCAGCTCCGACGACGCGAACAGGCCGCGCTCGAACGGGCCGGTTTCGACCGGCAGCGCGGCGCGGCGCTTTGTTGCGCTGCCGCCGGGCAACCGGGCAAGCACCTCGGCGAACACGTCCGGCGCCTCGTGCCGCAGGATCAGGCAGTGCGCCACGGCGTCGCTCAGCGAACCGATGCCGACCTGCAGCGTCCCGCCGTCCGGGACCAGGCTCGCTACGTGCATCGCGGTCGCGTAGTCGGCCGGCGACACCTTGCGATTCGGCAGCTGGAACAGCGGGAACTCTCCGCACTCGAGGACGAAGTCGAATCGCCCGGCGTCGAGTTCGGCGTCGCCCGTCATATAGGGCAGATTGCGATTCACCTGGCCCACGACCGCGACGGGATCGCCGGCCCGCCTGCGGGCGTCGAGTGCGGGCAGCAGGTCCAGCGTGATCTCGGGATTCGCGGCCAGGCTGTACCGGCCGGGGCTCCCGGCCCGCGCGGAGACCAGCTGGGCGATGACGTTGACGCCGAGCCTGTCGAGTTCGGCCGCGACCTGGCTGTAGTTGACGCTCGTGTAGCGCTGCTGCGCAAGCGGGTTGCCGAGCCAGGCACCCGGGCGCAGGTAGAACTCGCGCACGTCCACGTTGGCGGGCAGCCGGCCGGTCCGGAGCGCGGTCGCGTAGGCGGGTACCGGGCAATCGGCGTACAGCCGCTCGACGAGCGGCCCGAGGAATCGTCGCTCGAGTTCGTTCGAGCCACGCGGTGTCTCCAGCGTCAGGCCCGTGAAAATCGTCAGCGAGATGCTGTCGTCGGCGAGGGCGCGGTTGAACAGCGCGTCGACCACGTGAACGGCCTTGCCGATGCCGATGGGCAGGCCGAGGACGATGCGCTTCCCGACCCTCGCGAGCAGTGCGTCGACCAGTTCGTCGGCGGATTCGAATGCGCGGGTCACAGGACCGGCGGCGCGCTCACCAGTGACGGACCCGGTCCGTATCCATGTGCACGAAGTCCGACGCCGCGTAATAACCGACGCCGCCGCGCCCCAGCGTGATCGCGGCGTCCCGGAGTTCCGCCGTGGGCACGCCCTGCAGCCGGACGTCGATGGCTTTGCCGTGCAGGTGCTGGCTTTTTTCTGCGACGCCGCTTGTGGCGCCGCGCCGGCGGAGCATTTCGTTGGTCGCCGGCGAGCGGTAGGCCGAGATGACCTCGTAGGTGCCGCCGCCGACCAGGGACTGCACGTCGTGGATGAGGTCGAGCAGCGCGGGATCGATCTCGACGACGTCCCCGGTGCGAAAGTCCGAGAGAAACCGGTCGACGCGGGCAAGCTCGGCGGGCACGTAGCGGCCGTCGCGCCAGTAGACGACGTCGAGCTGCTGGCCCGTGTGCGTGTGGTAGAAGGAGAGCTGCCGTTCCCGTTCCGGAAACGTGCCCTGGTCGGGCGGCGGCCCGCCCAGGAGGAGCGCGACGCCGGTTGCCAGCGCCAGGGCACGCCAGCCGCGATGTAGTGCTTCCATGACCCGCCGATTCGCAGGCAAACAGGCGCTCAATTCTGGCGCTTTCGCCGGCTTTTGCAAGCGGGCGGGCTGCAATATTCACAACCGGTAAGCGAGAACGACCGCACCCGCGATCACGAAGACCAGCCCGGTCAGCTGCACCGGCGAGAACCGCGCATCGAGCACGAGCCACTCCGCCAGTGCGGTGACGACCGGCGCCAGGCCCGCGAAGGCGGCCGCGCGGCTGGCGCCCGCCGAATCCATGGCGCGGTAGAGGCCGAAAAGGCCGCCCGCCATCGCGAACCCGGCAACGAGCATCCACGGCCAGGCCGCCGTATCGGCAAACACCGGGCCGCCACCGGTGAACGGCAGGACGAGCCAGATCACGAGGCTGCCGGCGACCAGCCGCCCGACCGCGACGAACAGCGGGTCCGTGTCGGCCAGCGAGCGCTTCGCGTAGACGTCGGCCAGGCCGATCATCGGCAGCGTCGCCGCGAGTAACAGGAACGGCGTACCTAATACGACGCCGCCCTGGCCGCTGTTCATCAGGAACAGCCCGACGGTCATGCCTGCAATGATCGCGTAACTCGTTCGCGCCAGCCGTTCGCCCAGGAGCACGCGCGCGAGAATCGCGGTCGCGACCGGGTACATGGACTGGAACAGGGCACGGTTGGTGGCCGTGGTTTCGGTCATCGCGATGATCGCGAGCAGGACGACGAGTCCCGAGCCGAGCGCGCCGACCAGGGCGACCCGGCCGAGCGTTCGCGGCCCGGGCCGCGCGGCTGCCGCCGTACTCCGCGCAAGCAGGTACCAGCCGATGCCGAATCCGGCCGCGAGCGCCGTGGTGACGGCCGCGAGCGGCAGCGGCGCCACGCCGGTCGCAAGGGCGGCTTTCTTGGCCAGCGGTGCGATGCCCAGGAGCCCGGCTGCGAGGCCGAGGTCCGCAAGCAGTCTGAACCTGGACTTTATATCGCTGCTTCCTCTGCGTTTCAGTGCGCGGCGCCGGACTGCCTGAGCAGCGCATCGACGAAACGCGTCCGCCAGGCGTTGATGTCGTTTGCCTTCAGGATCTCGAGCATGCGCGCATGGCGCGTCCTGCGTTCCTCGAGCGGCATGTTGATCGCGGTGGCGATGCCGTCGGCGACGTCGTCACGATCGTGCGGGTTGACGATGACCGCGGCGTCCAGTTCGCGCGCCGCACCCGCGAGAGTCGACAGGACCAGTACGCCGGGGTCCTCCGGGTCCTGGGCGACCAGGTATTCCTTGGCGACGAGATTCATGCCGTCGCGTACCGGGGTAACGAGACCGACGGCGGCTTTGCGGAACATGCCCATCAGCGGCTTGCGGGCAACGCCCTTGTTGAGATAGCGGATCGGGACCCAGTCGGTCTCGGAAAACCGGCCGTTGATCCGGCCCGATACCTGCTCCAGTTCGGCGCGGATCTCGTCGTAGGTCCTGACGCCGGTCCGGGTCGGCGGCGCGATCTGCATGTAGGTCACGAGCCGTTGCGAATTCGGGTACTTCTCGAGCAGGCGCTCGTAAGCCAGGAAACGCTGCCGCAAGCCCTTGCTGTAGTCGAGGCGGTCGACGCCGATGATCAGGTCACGCCCCCCGAGGCTCGTTTCGAGTTTCTGCACCTGCTTGTGTTCGATGCCCTCTTCGGCGAGCCGGCTGATGCCCTCCACGTCCACGCCGATCGGAAACACGTCGGCGATCAGGCTGCCGCCCGCGATGCGGATCGTATGGTCGTCGTCGAACTCCGCCCC
>JAWWBD010000103.1:0-10079 GCA_033721115.1 Woeseiaceae bacterium
AACGCGATTTCGTGCACGGCTTCGGCGCGTCGCCGCGTTCGCGCCTGCGCCAGGCGGCGAGCTTCCTGGCCCATCCCGGCTGGCTCGCACGGGCGCTCTTAAGAAAAGACCTCGAAATGGTCAACATCACGTCGAGCGAGGCAGCGGCGCAGGCGCTCGCGGGCGGCGTCCGCAAGTTCATCGACGGGGAACTCGAGCGATCCCTGACCTGGAAGGACGTCTCGTGGCTCGCGAATCGCTGGAACGGGGCGCTGGTCGTAAAAGGCGTGCAGACGGTCGAGGACTGTCGCAAGGCGGCGGACGCGGGGGCGACTGCCGTGATGCTGTCGAACCACGGCGGCCGCCAGCTCGAGTCCGCGCCCGCACCGGTCGACTGTATCGCCGCCGTCGCGGACGCGCTCAGGGATCGACTCGAGATCATCTGCGACGGCGGCATCCGCCGCGGCCATCACGTCGTCAAGGCGCTGGCGCTCGGCGCGAACGCATGCGGCATCGGGCGCGGCTACCTCTATGCGCTCGCAGCGGGCGGGGAGGCCGGCGTCGAGCGCGCACTCGGCCTGCTCAAGACCGAGGTGGAGCGCACGCTCGCCCTCGTGGGCTGCAACGATGTCGCAAAGCTCGGTCGCCGCTACGTGAGGCACCGGCCCGGCCGTGCCTGAATGCATCCCGGTGCAGCGCGCCGACGGCGGCCGTGATGCGAAATCGGACGAATAGGCTTAGACTGTAGGGGTCTGCCCCGGGCAGGCTCATGTACCCGCGAACGAGCGGCGTTTCACACAGAGGTAACTATGGCAGGCGAGAGAGTTTCGGGAACCGTCAAGTGGTTCAACGACGACAAGGGATTCGGTTTTATCGAGCGCGAGGGAGGACAGGACGTCTTCGTACACCACAGCGCGATCCAGATGGAAGGATTCAAAACCCTGCGGGAAGGCCAGAAGGTCACGATGGAAGTGACCCAGGGCCAGAAGGGCCCGCAGGCCGAAAACGTCATCGCCGAGTAGTCCGAGCGCCCGGGCGCGGCCTCAGGCCACGCCGGCCAGGCCGTCGTAGACGAGCTTCAGGCCGACGACGAAAAGCCCCAGGTAAATCACGGCGAAGAACAGCCGGTCGCTGATGCGGCCGTGGATCCATACGCCCGTCAGCACACCGACCGGCGCCAGCGCGACGAGGACCGCGGAGGTTGCGAGGTTCGTCGTGTCGAACTGCCCGAGCCAGGCATAGGGCACGAGCTTCACGTAGTTCACGACGGCGAAGAACAGGACGCTGGTCGCGGCGAACTCGAAACGGTCGAGGGGCCGCCTGAGCAGGTACATGCTGAACGGCGGCCCGCCTGCGTGCGCGATGAAGCTCGTGAAACCGGCGACAGTGCCGCCGAGAAGCCCCGCCGCGCGCGGGAAGTCCGGCAGCGGTGCGTTGCCGGCACGGCGCTGGCTGACCCAGTAATGCAGCGTGAAAGTGATGGCGACGACGCCGAGGATCAGGCGCACCGTCGCCGCGCTCATGAACTGGAACAGGGCGGTGCCCACGGCGATGCCGGCCAGCGAGGCCGGCACGAGCACCCGCAGTTCCGGCCAGACCCAGCGGCCGCGGAATTTCCACACGGCCACGAGGTCCATCGCGCACAGGATCGGCAACAGGATCGCGGCAGCCTGCAGCGGCGAGACGACGAGCGCCATCAGCGGTACGGAGACGATGCCCATGCCGCCGCCGAGGCCGCCTTTCGAGATGCCGAACAGGATGACCGCCGGGACCGCGGCGACATAGAACCAGGGATCGGTGATCAACGGCGTCTCCGTGACTTACCGGAACGATTCAATCATGTTTTAATCCAGCGCTGGTAGCGAGCCGGAGAGCGGGCCTGCGTGAAACTCAGAATTCGCGACAATACGCTGCGCCTGCGCCTGACGCAGGGCGAGGTCGCGCAACTGCGGGACGAAGGCCGCGTTGCGGCGAAGACCGTGTTCCCCGGGGGCCGGGAATTCGGCTACGTCATCGAGTCGAGCCCGGCGCGCGTCCGCCCGGGCGCGGACTTCGAGAACGGCACGGTGCGGGTCCGGCTGCCCGAGGCGGCCGTCCGCGACTGGGCTGACTCCGACATGGTGACGATCCGGGACGAACTCGCACTGGACGAAGGCGGCGGGCTCGTGCTGCTCGTCGAGAAGGACTTCGCATGCCTCGCGCCCCGGCCGGGCGAAGACGAGTCCGACATGTTCCCGCACCCGGAGGCCGGCCGCGGCCACGGTCCGGGCGATGCCTGCTAGGCCGGTTCGCGCGGCAGTGCGGGTGGTCGAGCGCAACGAAAACCAGGCATTGGCCGGGATCGAGGTTTGCCGCGGCACCGTGCTGCCCGAGTGGATCGACGTCAACGGGCACATGAACGTGGCCTATTACGTACTCGCGTTCGACCTCGGCGTCGATGCGCTGTGGTCGTCCTTCGGTATCACGGACGAGCACATCCGGGACACGGGGAGTTCGACGTTCGCCGTCGAATCGCACGTGCTGTACCGGCGCGAACTGCACGAGGGTGATCCTTACGTCGTCACGGCCCAGATCCTCGCTTTCGATGCCAAGCGCATCCACCAGTTCCAGCGCATGTACCATGCGGAGGACGGCTTCCTCGCCGCGACGGCCGAGTGGATGAACCTGCACGTCGATCTCTCCACCCGCCGCGTCGCGCCCTGGCCCGAAGCGATCCTCGACCGGATTTGCGAAGTCGCTGCGGAGCACGCCCGGCTGCCGTTCCCGGACGATGCCGGACGGCGCATGCAAGTGCCTGAGCCGCTGGACCCGGCGGCCGGAGCCCCCGCATGAGCGACGCGTTGCTGCTGGCGATCGACCAGGGCACGAGCAGCAGCCGCGCCGTCGTCTACGACGCGGCGCTCAGGCCCGTCGCGAGCGCCCAGCAGGAATTCCCGCAAATCTACCCCCGGCCCGGGTGGGTCGAGCACGATCCCGAGGCGATCTGGGCGTCGGTGACCGCGGTCGTGCGCGATGCGCTCGGGAAAGCGGGTGCGGACGCGAACGCGAGCCGCGTCCGCGGCATCGGCATCACGAACCAGCGCGAGACGACCGTGCTCTGGGACAGGGCGACGGGTGAACCGGTCGCCAACGCGATCGTCTGGCAGGACCGCCGCACGGCAGATGCCTGCGACGCGCTGAAAGGAGACGGCGTCGAACCGGTCGTGAGTGCGAAGACCGGGCTCAGGCTCGACCCGTATTTCTCGGCGACCAAGATCGCGTGGCTGCTCGACAACGTCGCCGGCCTGCGCGATCGCGCCGGGCGCGGCGAGCTCGCCTTCGGCACGATCGACTCGTTCCTGCTGTGGCGCCTGACCGGCGGCAAGGTGCACGCGACCGACGCGAGCAACGCATCCCGCACGCTCCTGTACGACATCCACGCGCAGGACTGGGACGACGAATTGCTCGGGATTTTCGACGTTCCCCGCGCACTGCTGCCCGAGGTGCACGACTGCGCCGCTGA
Source organism: Woeseiaceae bacterium (assembly GCA_033721115.1). Classification (GTDB taxonomy): domain Bacteria; phylum Pseudomonadota; class Gammaproteobacteria; order Steroidobacterales; family Woeseiaceae; genus UBA1847. The sequence continues at coordinate 3,482 of JAWWBD010000103.1, forward strand.
ATTCGGTATCGCCACCGCCGCTGCGCTGGGCGGCGAGATCCCGGTACTCGGCATTGCGGGCGACCAGCAGGCCGCGCTGATCGGCCAGGCCGGCTTCGGTTACGGCATGAGCAAGAGCACCTATGGCACCGGCTGCTTCGTGATTGCAAACACGGGTGACCAGGCGCTCGCGTCCGGCAATCAACTGCTGACGACGGTTGCGAGCCGACTCGGAGGCGTCGTGACCTACGGCCTCGAGGGCAGCGTGTTCGTGGCCGGTTCGGCGATCCAGTGGTTGCGCGACGCGCTCAAATTGATCGAGACCGCGGCCGAATCCGAGGCCGTGGCCAGGGCGACGGGCATCGTCGACGACGTTTACGTCGTACCGGCCTTCGCCGGGCTGGGCGCACCGTACTGGGATCCGCACGCACGCGGCGCGATCCTCGGCCTCACGCGCGGCAGCGGCCGCGAGCAGGTCGTCACCGCGACGCTGCAGTCCGTGGCGTTCCAGACGGCCGACCTCGTCACCGCAATGGCGGACGACGGCATTTCCCCGTCGGTCATCCGCGTCGACGGCGGTATGGTGAGCAACGACTGGTTCCTGCAGTTTCTGGCCGATATCCTCGCGCTGCCCGTCGAACGGCCGCACAACGTCGAGTCCACCGTTCTGGGCGCCGCGTACCTCGCGGGGCTCGAGTGCGGGTTGCTCGCTGACCTCGATGCCGTCGCGGCGCTCTGGCAAAGCGACGCGGTCTTTACGCCGGCGCTGCCGGCCGACCGGCGCGAAGCGCTGCTCGCCGGCTGGGCGGCCGCGGTAGCCCGGGTCCGGGCCGACGGCTGATGCAGTCGACGGCACGACAGGGATCGATGAGCACGCGGCTCAAGGCAAGGCAGAAGATCGGCAAGTACCGGATCCAGGCGCGGATCGCCTCGGGACCACTCGCCGACGTGTACCGGGCCTGGGACACGATCCTGAAGCGCCGGGTTGCGCTCAAACTGCCACGCGTCGGCGACGATGACGACTACGAGGAGTGCCTGCACGAGGTGCAGGTCGCGACCAAACTCGCACACCCGAACATTCTCGGCGTGCTCGATGCGAGCTTCATCGACGACCGTTTCGTCATCGCGATGGAACTCGGCGAGGAATCGCTCGCGGACCGGGTCGAGCGCCGCATGTCGACGAGCCGTGCCTACGAGCTCGCGTCCCAGGCCATCGCGGCCGTGGCGCATGCCCACGAGCACAAGATCATCCACTGCGACATCAAGCCCGAGAACTACATTCTGTTCCCGGGCAACCGGCTGAAACTCGGGGATTTCGGCTTCGCGAAGTTCAACCTGCGCACGCTCAAGGCCTCGGGCTCGGGCACGATCGACTACATCGCGCCCGAGCAGGCGATGGGGCGCCCCAAGTTCCAGTCCGACGTTTTTTCGCTTGGTCTGGTCCTGTACCGGCTGTTCTCCGGTAAGCTCCCCGAGTGGCCGTACGCCTGGCCCATGGAGGGACATGCGCAGCTCGCCTCGCGGGTGCGCCCCGAGATCGTCGCGATGCTGAAAAAAGCCATCCAGCTGGACCCCACCCGCCGCTATCGCGACGCGCGCCAGATGCAGGCGGTATTCGAGCGGACCCAGGGCCACGCGCGCCAGCAGCGCAGTGGCCGCCGGAAAAGCAACGGCAGGACCGAGTCCGAATGGCGCCAGCTCACCTGGCGCCAGTTCCAGCGCGATTACCGGCAGGTCCTCGATACCCGCCACCAGTGCCGCCATTGCGAGGGGCCGGTGGCCGAGTCGATGCACGCCTGTCCCTGGTGCGGCTTCGACAATCCGGCGCGGACGTCGGAGTCGTCCTATGCCTCGAGCTGCCCGCGCTGCGAGCGTGGCGTCAAGAAGGACTGGAACTACTGCCCCTGGTGTTACGGCCCCGGCTTCGTCGAGGAGTCGAGCCGCCGCTATCCCGACAAGCGCTATTCCGCAAAATGCGCCAACAAGCGGTGCCGGGGGCTCCTGATGCCCTTCATGCGCTACTGTCCATGGTGTCGGGCGAAAGTCAGGAAACCCTGGAAGATTCCGGGCAGCAGGGCGACCTGCAAGGCCTGTCGCTGGGGCATCGTGCGCGAGTTCTGGAATTACTGCGCATGGTGCCGGGAGCCGGTCAGGCGCGGCTGATGCCGCGCTGCGCCGACCGAGGCAGATGCAGAGCGAGGCGGACAATCCGGTGCTGATGGCCGGTGAATTCGACGCGGACCGACGCGAGACCCGCGTCGCGGGCGGGGACTGTATCGCCTACACCCGGCCCGCGCCCGATAAGGAAACCGGCAACGAGGACTCCGTCGCCGTGATTCCGTTCGGCCCGGAGGCAGCGGTGCTCGTGGTCGCGGACGGCGCCGGGGGCCTGCCCGCCGGCAAGCGTGCTTCGCAGACGGCCGTCACGACGCTGATCGAAAGCCTCGAGCATTCGATCGCTGAAACGATGTTGCTCCGGACCGCGATCCTGAACGGCATCGAGGCGGCAAACCAGGCGGTGCAGGCGCTGGGCACCGGCTCGGCGACGACCTTTACCGTCGTGACGATCGAAGGCATCGCCGTTCGCGCCTACCAGATCGGGGATTCCGAGGCGATGGTCGTCGGGCAGCGCGGGCGCCTGAAGCTGCAGACGCCCGTGCATTCGCCGACCGGCTTCGCGGTCGAAGCCGGCCTGCTCGACCAGCGCGACGCGCTGCACCACGAGGACCGGCACCTCGTGTCCAATTTCCTCGGCACGACCGACATGCGCATCGATATCGTGGCTGCGACGGAGCTCAATCCACGCGATACCGTGTTTCTTGCGAGCGACGGTGTCAGTGACAACGTGCACAACGACGAAATCATCGAGCGGATCCGTTGCGGGCCGCTCGCGAAAGCGGCCGACAGCGTAATCGCGCTGGCTGCCGAGCGCATGCACGAGCCCGTGGCCAACCAGCCCAGCAAGCCGGACGACCTGTCGCTGATCCTGTTCCGCAAGCCCAACCGGGGGCCGGTGCGGAAGCCACGGGCGGCCGGGTCCTGACCGGGTTTATGTCAACGCGGCCCCGGGGCTGTGCGTTAAGAAGGCGGGCAGGGTGTTGATCGCCCCCGGGCGGCGTATTATCGTCGGACGAAGGCGTCTGTCCGGCCCTGGGCGAACGAGTGCGGCCAAACGGAGGGAACTCGGAGCCCGCCGCCGCGCTCCAAACTCTTAACTTAAGGTATGCAACCGGGCAGGCTGGAGACCGGCGGAGCAACCCGTCGTCACGCCTCTCCGCAAGAGGGCCAGCAAGATGCAAAACGGTAATTCGAGAGCCTGGCGACCCGCCTTCGGCCGGTCGCTGCTCGTGCTCGTCGCCGCGGCGTTCGTCGCGACGGGATGCAAGACCCAGATGTCGACACCGCCGCCGCCGGGCGGCGGGATGCCGTCGCCACCGTCCGGGGGCGGCATGCCGTCGCCGAGCGGCGGCTCCTCGGGCGGCGGCATGTCGTCGCCGAGCGGCGGCCAGCAGTCGGGTGGTCAGCAGTCGGGCGGTCAGCAGTCGGGCGGTCAGCAGTCCGGTGGCCAGCAGTCCGGTGGCCAGCAGTCGGGCGGCAGCCAGTCCGGCGGCAGCCAGTCGGGTGGCGGCAGCGCAGGCGGCGGGATGCCCGATATCGGGATGCCGATGCCGGGCGGCGCCGACGGCGGTGCCTCGGGCAGCACCGGCGGCAGCGATGGCGCGGGTGACGTCGGCGGATTCCCGTCAGACGATCCGTTTGGTGTCCCGCCGATGCCGGGCACCGGCGGCGCGGGCGGCACGGGCGAGGAAGCTGGCGCGAGCACCGAGGGCGGCGACGGCAGCAAGGACGGTGACGGTGACGGCGACGGCAACTCGACGAGCGACTGCGGTGATACCGGCGCTCTGCCGGGCGGCATCGGCGGCATGGGGCAGGCCGGCGAGTGCCTGGGTGGCGGCGGTGCGGCCGCCGACAGCGAAAGCGCCGCGAGCGAAGGCGGCGCGAGCGGCGGCGGTGGTTCCGCCGGTGGCGAAGGCAGCGTCATGGGCACCGGCGGCGCCGGCAGTGTCGGCGAGTTCCCTGAAGAGAGCGCGGCCGAGCGGGCCGAGCGCCTGGGCCGGGAACTGGACAAGGCCGTAGGTGGATTCGACGAGGTCCTCATGGAAGAGCAGCGCAAGGTCTCGTCCGTCGGCCGCAACACCGAGGGCTTCGGCGGGTCGATCCCGTCCGGCGGCAGCGCCGGCGGCATCGACCTGGGCGAGCAGGCGGCGGGCGCACAGGGCTCGATCGCGGTGGCAAACGACAGCATGGGCATGGGCCAGGCGCCCTCCGTGCTCGAAGGCATGACCCAGGAAGAAATCCGCGAGCGGACGCCCGACGACATCCCGATCACCGTCGACGACGACATCATTGCGCGCCAGCTGCGCGAGGCGGCCCTCGCCGAGGAAGATCCGGAACTCCGCGAGCGGCTCTGGGAGGAATACCGGAAGTACAAGGGAATCTGAGGAGCGTCGCCCCGGACGATGAACAGGATCGCGTTATCGATTGTACTGCTGCCGCTCGGCCTCGCGGGCTGTTCGGTCAACGAGGTCGTCACGGCCGAGGAGACGGAACTCGTCCTGGCCGAGGAACCCGTTGCGGAATCCCTGCTGCTCGACATCGGCATCATCCAGTTCGACCCGGGCATCCCCGAAGACAACGACCCGGCCGACAGCGGCATCTTCGGCGAAATCCGGTCGGCCGAATCGAACTACCTGGCCTACCACCTGAAGACGACGCTGCAGGGCACGGGCCACTGGGGCGCGGTGCGGGTCGTACCGTCCGCGAACGCCTTCACCGACGTCATCATCAAGGGCCGGATCGACGAGTCGGACGGCGAGTTCGTCACGCTGGGCATCGACGTCGTCGACGCGCGCGGCGTGCGCTGGTTCCGTAAGGAATACGAGACCCAGACGGGCGCGTCATCGTATTCGCCGAATCGCGACCGGCGCCTGGACCCGTACCAGAAGGTCTTCAACGACATCGCGAACGACCTGCATGCGTACTTCCGGCAGATGCCGCCCGCCGACATCCGCACCGTGCGCCAGGTATCGGAACTCCAGTTTTTCGCGGACATGGCCCCGACCGCGTTCGGCGAGCACCTGCGGAAGGCCGATTCGGGCAGGGTCGAGGTCGTGCGGCTGCCGGCGGAGAACGACCCGACCGTGCAGCGGCTGCGGCGTATCCGTGAACGCGACCGGCTGGTCGTGGATACGCTGAACGAGCATTACGCGAATTTCTACTACGGCATCGCGATTCCCTATCATGCCTGGCGCAAGACGGCGCGCGAGGAATCGATCAACTTCCGCAAGGTGCGGCGTTCGGCGACGATGCAGACGCTGATGGGCGCCGTCGTGCTGGCCGGATCGCTCGCCGTGGACACGGACAGCGGCGGCCGCAACACGCGGAACGTCAATCGCAGCCTGCAGAACATCGGCATCTCCCAGGGCCTTGAATCGATCTTCGCCGGCTTCTCGCGGCGTTCCGAAGCGTCGATGCACATAGAGGCGATCGAGGAACTCTCCGAGTCTTTCGGTGCGGAGGCTGCCCCGATGGTCGTGACGGTCGAGGGCCAGACGCGCCGGCTCACCGGCACGGCCGCGGCCCAGTACGAAACCTGGCGACGCCTCCTGAAGGAGATCTACGAGGCAGAGACCGGGTTCGTCACGACCGACGATACGAGCGTGCCGGAGCGGGTGTCCGAGCCGGGCGGCTGACCGGTCCACACGATGCAGGAGCTCGCAAACGGCACGGAGCTCGCGAATCGCTACACCCTGATCCGGAAACTCGGGGGCGGCGGCGCGGCGGCAACCTGGCTCGCGTCCGATCGCATGACGCGCGCCGAGGTTGCGCTCAAGGTGCTCGTCGCCGGCGAACTCTCCGCCGCCGACCTGCGCAAGGAATGGCAGACGGGCATCCGGCTCATGCATCCGCACATCGTGCGCGTCTTCGAGTTCCATGACGCGGCAGAGCGGCCGTTCTTCAGCCTGCAGTACATCGACGGGCCGGATATCGGCGCGCTCGCAGGCAGCCCGCCGGCCCACAGCCTGCCCGTCATCGCCCTGGTCGCCGACGCACTGCGCTACGCCCACGGCAAGGGCGTCGTGCACCGCGATGTCAAGGCCGGCAACATCCTGCTCGACGGCAACGGCGCGCCCTACCTGATCGACTTCGGCAGCGCTGCGGTCGGCGGCGGTTCACTGATCGCCGCAAGTCCGCAGAGCCTGGCGGGCGAGCCGCCGTCGCCGGCCGACGACATCTTCGCGCTGGGCGGGCTCGTCTACGAACTCGTCGCGGGGCACTCGCCGTATTCGTCGGCGGCGACCGAACGCGACATCGCGGAGCGCACGCCCGGACCGCTCACCGCCGCCGACGGCTCGGAACTGCCCGAGCGCGTGCAGGCACTCGTTGCGCGGATGCTCGACAAGGACGCCGCGCGCCGGCCGCATGCGGAAACGGTGGTCGAGGAGCTCGGGGCCGCGGGTTTTGCCGGCGCGCCGGCACCGCGCGACTATGTTACCCGCGAGCGCGGAGCCGCCGCGGAGGTCATCGAGGTCGAGGCCGCACGCCGCCGCGCCGCCGG
>JAWWBD010000104.1:0-10059 GCA_033721115.1 Woeseiaceae bacterium
ATCGTGAGCCCGCTGATGTCGCGCGTCCGCCGGCCGTAGCGATCGGCCGCGAGCATCAGCAGCCCGAAGCCCGAAAGCGTCACGACGATCACGGCCGGGCTCCGCAGGTTGGCCTCGATCCAGCCGGCGAACGCGAGCCCGGCGAGCGCGGCCGGCAGCGTGCCGAGCGCGATGCCGGCGGCGAGCCGCGATTCGATCGAATCGACGCGGCCCCCGAGGACCTGCAGCGCGCCGCGGACCAGGCCGGCGATGTCGCGCCGGAAAAAGACGAGGACAGCGAGCAGCGAGCCGAAATGCACGGCGACGTCGAAGGCCAGGCCCTGGTCGGACCAGCCGAGGAATTCCGGCACGAGCACGAGATGGCCCGAACTCGAGATCGGCAGGAATTCGGTCAGGCCCTGCACGATCGCGAGGACGATGATCTGGGTCAGGCTCAAGGCAACTCCGGTTGGCCGGCGGTCACAGCGACACCGCCCGGTCGACCGCCGTGAAGGCGGGCGGCACGGCGACGGGTCCGCGCGCGAGCCCCAGGCACCGGAAGCGCTCGCCCATCTCGCCGGGCAGCGTAAGGGTTTTAACCTGTGCGCTCAATTCGAGCTGTGCGGCAGTCGGCAGATCCGCAAAATGCGCGAGTTCCTCCGCGAGGCCGCCGTGCATCAGGAAATGCGCCTGCGTAACGAAGCCCGCGACCTCGAGGCCGCGGTCCAGGGCGGCATCCGCCACCGCAGTGAAATCGACCCAGGCGGTAATGTCCTGGATGCCGGGCAGGACCAGCGGATCGTCGTGCGCGCGGTGCCTGAAATGGCAGCGCAGCCAGCCGCCCGCGCGCTCGGGTGCGTAGTACTCCCGGCGGCTCACGCCGTAGTCGAACAGGAGCGCGATACCCTCGTCGAGCAGCTGCGCCACGTCGGCCAGCCAGGCGGGCGCGGCGAGGCAGACCTCGGACACGTAGCCGTCCGGCAGCGGTTCCCCCAGCGCGTCCTCGATGCCGCGGACCGCGGCGTCGAGCGCGGCCCCGGCGGGACGCTCGACGAGCTCGAGCCCTGCGCCCGCCTCAGCCACGAAGAACTGGCTGACGCCGTCGGCCGTGCGGCGGAAGCGCTCGACGGGCAGCGCGTCGAGGACCTCGTTCGCGATGATCGCGCCGCGGTGCCCGGCGGGCAGCCGGTCGAGCCAGCGCACGCTGCCGGCCAGGTCCGGGATCGCCGCCCCGATCAGTGCCTGTTGCCGCGCCTTGAGGTCCGCCGCAGGTTCCAGTATCCGGTATTCCCGCGGCAGGGCATCGAGCTCGGCGAGTGCGCCGAGCACGTCGACGGCCAGCCGGCCGCTCCCGGCACCGAACTCCAGCACCGCGGGTTCGTCGACGCTGCCGAGCACGGCCGCGACCTGGCGCGCGACAATACGGCCGAACACGGGCGAGATTTCCGGCGCCGTGACGAAGTCGCCCGCCGCGCCGAAGTTGGTCGCGCCGGCGGCGTAATAGCCGAGGCCCGGCGCGTAGAGCACCTCGTGCATGTAGCTCGCGAAGCTGAGCGCGCCGCCCGCGGCCCGGATCCGGTCGCGGACGTGGGCCAGGACCCGCGCACTGTGCGCGGCGCTCGCCGCATCCGGTTCGGGCAGGGCTTCTCGTCGTCCGGGTTGCATCGGGGGATCAGGGTCTCACAGAATGCCGCCTTTATAACCCGAACGGAGCCGAGGGTCGCGATGGGCAATGACGAGGGCCTGGCCGGCAAGGTCGCACTGGTCACCGGCGCGGCGCGGCGCATCGGCGCGGCGATCGCGACGCGGCTGCACGCCGCCGGTGCGAGCGTGGCGATTCACTACCGCGGCTCGGAGAGCGACGCGGTCTTGCTGTCCGAGGCGCTGAACCGACAGCGGCCCGATTCGGCGGCGACGTTCCAGGCGGACCTGCTCGACACGCCGCGGCTCGGCAGCCTGGTCGAGGCCGTGATTCGCTGGCATGGCCGGCTGGACGTCCTGGTCAACAATGCCTCCAGTTTCTACCCTACACCCGTCGGCTCGATCACCGAGGACCAGTGGGACGACCTCGTCGGCAGCAACCTGAAGGCGCCGCTGTTCCTGGCCCAGGCTGCGCGGGCGGCCCTCGCCGGGGCGCGCGGGACCATCGTCAACATCGTCGACGTGCACGCGACGCGGCCGCTCAGGGATCACCCGGTGTACGGTCCGGCCAAGGCCGGGCTCGCGATGCTGACCCGCTCGCTCGCAAAGGATCTGGCGCCGGAAATCCGCGTCAACGGCGTCGCACCCGGTGCCATCCTCTGGCCGGAAGCGGGCCTGACGGCGGCCGCAAAGAAAAAAATCCTGGCCGAAGTCCCCCTCGGGGAGCCGGGCTCGCCCGAGGACATCGCAGGCGCCGTGCTCTATTTGGTGCGCGACGCGACCTACGTCACGGGCCAGGTCATCGCGGTCGACGGCGGCCGCAGCATCGGCTGGTAGGCGGCGCGCGAAGCGTCAGAGGGAATTCGCATAGACCCGGGCCGGGCTGCCGCGCAGCAGGGTCCGCGCGGGCGCCGGAGCCGACGGCTTCGCGGCCAGCCCCGCCGCAGCCGCCGCCGGGCAGGCCCCGGTGTCTAGGTAACCGAGCGCCTCGACCATGTTCGGGTCGTCGTCGGCACCGACGGCGACGCTGAGGTCGTCGGGCGCTTCGCAGCCCGGCGTCACCGGCAGCCCGCCGAAGTAGTCGCCGAACCCGTCCGCGTTGAAGAGCTGGAAAGCGGTAATCCGGAGCACGTTCTCGCAAAACTCGAATCCGGCCTGCCCGATCGGCTTGCCGAAAGTGGGGCTGCCCACGATCGCGACCTCGACGTGCGGTGCCATGCCGTTGGCGACCATCTCGCTCGCCGAGGCCGTCGAATCCGTCGCAATGATCACGAGCCGGGACACGCTGACGGATCGGTTGAGAATGTTGACGAAACGGCGAATCTCGTTGAAGTCCGCGCGATCCGCGTTGAACCGCGTTTCCGTGAAAATGTCGCCCGCGAACATCGCGCCGCCGAGCAGGTCACCCAGAAACTCTGCAGTCGTCACCAGCCCGCCGCCGTTGTAGCGCAGGTCGACGATGATGTCGGTCACGTCGTTGGCCCGGAAGTCGGCGAACACGGTATCGAGTTCCGGGTCGGCGGTGCTGATGAACTGCGCGAACTCGAGATAGCCGATCGGCGCGAGCCCGTCGCGGGGAATCAGACGCCACTGCGGGATCGGGTCGATCGTCACGATGTCGCGCGCGACGGTGGTGTCGAAGTCGTCGCCGGTCACCGGCCTGAGCGAAAAGGTGACCGGCGAGGTACCGAGGATCGCGAACAGGCCGGCCGTCCCCTCCGCCGCGACGATGTCGGCGACGCTGCGACCGTTGAGCGCCAGGATCTGTTGCCCGCGGGCCAGGCCGCCCGCGGCCGCCGGGCTGTCGGCGTAGACGCGCGTGATCCGCATGTCGTCGGCCGCCTCGAAGCGGAAGCCGAAACCGAAGCCTTCGAACCTGCCCTCGCCGAAGAATTGCTGGTCGGCCGCTGCCGGCCCGATGCTCGAGAAGCGGTCGACCGGGGCACTGTCCGGACCGGCCGGGCTGAAAGACATCAGGTGGAGCAAAAGCTCGTCGACCGTGGCAAAGCCGTCGAGATCGACCGACACCGGCAGCCGGTCGTTCCACAGGTACCAGTCACGCGCGATCTCGAGCGTGGTCTGTTTCTGGTCCGCGACCGAACACTCGGTCGAGACCGGCGGCTGGTTCGGCGCCTTGTTGCCGCCACCGGAGCCGCTGCAGGCAGCGAAGAGACACAGGGCGGACAGCAGGATCGTGAGGCGCAGCTTCATCGGGGCAAAATACCATCGATTTTCTTGAGCGGATGTGACGCACGGTCGAAATCCGCCCAGTGCCGGGCCATCGTCCGCCCGGTCACCGGGTGCACGTAATCCGGCGCGACGTCGGCCAGCGGGCCGAGGACGAAGCTGTACTCGAGAATGTCCGCGCGCGGCAGCTTGAGGCCCGGCTCGTCGATCACCAGGCCGTCGTGGAGCAGGAGATCGATGTCGAGCGGACGCGAGGCGAAGCGCTCGCCGCCCCGCCGCCGCCCGGCCAGCGCGTGGATGCGCTCGATCTCTTGCTGCACCGCGTGCGGCCCCGTATCGGTTTCCGCGAGCGCGACGAGGTTCAGGAAGTCGGCGCCGTCGAAACCGGCCGCCCGGCTGCGGTAGACCGGCGAGAGCACGAGCGGCCCGAAGCGACGCTCGAGCTCGGCAACCCCGAGCCGCAGATTGGGCTCCGGGTTGACATTGCTGCCGAGCGAGAAGGCGACCTGCGCCATCCGCGTCGCTCAGGCCCCGTCCGGACGGGTACCGCGCTCGATCAGGACGCCGACGTCGCGCGCACCCCGGATCGCACCGGGCTTGTTGACGCGGACCCGCACCCAGGGCACGCCGAACTCCTCGATGACGATGGCCGCGATCTTCTCCGCGAGTGTCTCGACGAGCTTGAAGCCCGAATCCGCAACGAAAGCCTGTACGCGCTTGGCCACGGCCTTGTAGTTGAGCGTGTCGTCGATACTGTCGGTCGCGGCCGCCTTCCCGATGTCGGCGGCCATCTCGAGATCGATCGCGATCGTCTGGCGGATCTTGCGTTCCCACTCCCAGATGCCGATGACGGCCTCGACGCGCAGGTCGGTCAGGTAAATGATGTCCATGGAGCCTCCGGGTCAGGCCGCGGGCGCGTGAGCACCCGGCCGGGCCAGCGATTCGAGCGTCCAGCGCGCGGTCGCGCGGATGGCCTCGGGCATTTCGGCGTCGGCGAGCCGAAGCGCGCCGGCGATCGCGATCATCGCGCCGTTGTCCGTGCAGAACGCGAGCCGCGGATAGAAAACCCGCCCTTCGAACTGCTCGGCGATATCGGCCCTGAGCAGGCGATTCGCGCCGACGCCGCCCGCGACGACGATGCGCTCGAAGCCGCCGTGCGCCGCCGCCCTGAGCGCCCGGCCGACCAGGGTGGCGACCGCGGCGCGCTGGAACGAGGCGGCGATGTCCGCGCGCCGCGCCTCGATCTCGCCTGCGTCGGTCGTGGCGCGCACCGTCAGCATGACGGCGGTCTTGAGGCCACTGAAGCTGAAGTCGAAGCCGTCGCTGCCGAGCATCGGACGCGGGAAGTCGAATGCCGTCTCGTCGCCCTCTTCCGCCAGCGCCGCGAGCGCGGGCCCGCCGGGATAGCCCAGGCCCAGCATCTTGGCCGTTTTGTCGAACGCTTCACCCACCGCATCGTCGCGCGTGGTGCCCATGAGTTCATAATCACCGAGGCCGCGGACGGCAATGAGCATCGTGTGCCCGCCCGACACGAGCAGGGCGAGGAACGGGAATTCGGGCGGCTCGTCCTCGAGCATGGGCGCCAGCAGGTGCCCCTCCATGTGGTGCACCGGGATCACCGGGCAGTCCCAGGCGAGCCCGAGGCCGGTCGCGACGCCGCCCCCGACCATCAGTGCGCCGACGAGGCCCGGGCCGGCCGTGTAGGCGATTGCATCCGGGCGCTCGACGCGCGCCTCGGCCAGCACACTGTCGACCAGGGGCAGCAGGCGCCGGACGTGGTCGCGGGAGGCGATCTCGGGCACGACGCCGCCGTAGACGGCATGCAGGTCGACCTGGCTGTGCAGCGCATGTGCCAGCAGGCCGCCGCTGGTGCTGTAGACGGCGACGCCGGTCTCGTCGCAGCTGGTCTCGATGCCGAGGACGTTCATAGGCGGCGGATCATACCCGATACGGGCCCCGCGGGCTTGGCCCGGGGCCGTTTCTGGCGTTATACTAGCGGGCTCCGTCCCGGCCTCGTGCCGGGTTTGTTGTACTGAAGGAAGATCGGACCAATATGCCGAGTGTTCGCGTAAAAGAAAACGAGTATTTCGACGCCGCCCTGCGGCGCTTCAAGCGCGCCTGCGAGAAGGCCGGGATCTTGACCGAACTCCGCCGCCGCGAGTTCTACGAGAAGCCGACGCAGGAACGCAAGCGCAAGAAGGCGGCCGCCGTCAAGCGCCACCTCAAGCGCATCTCGCGCGAGGAAGCCAAGCGCAAGCGCCTCTACTGATCCCCCGCCCCGCCCCCGGAACCGCTGCGATGTCTCTCAAGGACACGATTTCCAGCGACATGAAGACCGCGATGAAAGCCGGCGACAAGGACCGGCTCAAGGTTTTGCGGCTCATCATGGCGGCGATCAAGCAGGTTGAGGTCGACAGCCGCAGGGAACTGTCCGACGCCGACGTACTGGGCGTACTCGAGAAAATGCTCAAGCAGCGCCGCGATTCGGTGGAACAGTTCGAAAAAGGCGGTCGCGAGGACCTCGCGGCGATCGAAAAGGCCGAGATCGAGGTCATCGGGACCTATCTCCCGGAACCGCTGGACGACACGGAGCTGGACCGGCTGATCGACGAAGCAATCAGCGCGACCGGCGCCGAGAGTATCCGTGACATGGGCAAGGTCATGGGCGCGATCAAGGCGCAGGCCGCCGGTCGGGCCGACATGGGCGCCGTCGGCGCCCGCGTGAAGGCCCGGCTCGGCTGAATCCCGTCGGACTGGCAGCGACGGCCAGAACGACTATCCTAGTGCCATCGGGCCGGGCCGAACCCCGGCAGCGCGGAGTTCCCGTTAATCCAGTTATGGCCGGCCGTATTCCCCAGGACTTCATCGACGATCTTGTCGCGCGCGCCGACGTCGTCGAGGTCATCGGTCGCCGGGTCCAGCTGAAGAAAGCGGGTCGCGAGTTCAAGGCCTGCTGCCCGTTCCATGACGAAAAGACGCCGTCGTTCACCGTGAGCCCGGCCAAGGGCTTCTATCACTGCTTCGGCTGTGGCGCGCACGGCACGGCCGTCGGCTTCCTGATGGAATACGACCACATGAGTTTCGTCGAGGCGATCGAGAGCCTCGCGAGTTCGATGGGCCTCGAGGTGCCGCGCGACGAGAGCGATCGCCCCGCGCAGCGCTACGACGAGCTTTTTGCCCTGATGGCGAAGGTCGAGAAGCACTGGCAGGCCTGCCTGAAGGACGATCAGCGCGCCGTCGACTACCTGCGGGGGCGCGGCATCGACGGCGAGACCGCGCGGCGCTTCGGCATCGGCTATGCGCCGGACGGCTGGAGCAACCTGCTCGACCGTTACGGCAAGAGTCCGGACGCGATCGAGAGGCTTTTGGCCTGCGGGCTCGTGATCCGCAAGGACAACGGCTCGCACTACGACCGCTTCCGGGACCGGATCGTGTTCCCGATCCGCGACCAGCGAGGCCGGACGATCGGCTTCGGCGGCCGGGCACTCGGCGACGGCGAGCCGAAATACCTGAATTCGCCGGAGACGGTGCTGTTCCACAAGGGGCGCGAGCTCTACGGGTTGTTCGAGGCCCGCAAGGCACTCCGGCGCATCGACCGGCTTGTCGTCGTCGAGGGTTACATGGACACGGTGGCGCTCGCGCGGCACGGCATCCATTTCGTCGTGGCCACGCTCGGCACGGCAACCACCGCGGATCACCTGAACCGGCTGTTCCGGCTGACCGACACCGTGCTGTTCTGCTTCGACGGGGACCGCGCCGGCAGGGCGGCCGCCTGGCGCGCGCTCGAGAACGCGCTGCCGCAGGTGCGGGAAGGACGGCAGATCGGCTTCGTCTTCCTGCCGGAGGGCCATGACCCCGATTCCTTCGTCAATGAAAAAGGCGCCGGTGCCTTCACGGAGCGTCTCGACGAGGCGACCGCGCTGTCCGACTTCCTGATCGACGAGCTGTCCGAGCAGGTCGACATGACGACGGTCGACGGTCGCGCCCGGCTCGCGGAACTGGCCCGGCCGCTCGTGCAGAAGATCCCGGCGGGCGTCTACCGCGAGCTGCTGGTCGCGAGCCTGGCCGAGGCCGTGGGCCTGACGGCGGCCAAGCTCGAGACCATGCTCGGCGCCGGTGGCAGCGGGCCGAGCCGCGGCACCGCGGCATCCGGGCGTCCGGCGCGGCCGCGCCGGCCGGCGGCCGCCGGCCGGCCCTCGGTCGTACGCAGGGCGATCACGCTGGTTCTGAATGCGCCGGCGGCCGCGGCCGAACTCGATGTCGACAAGCTGGCCGGCGTGCGCCGCCCCGGCATCGAGCTCTTGAAAGCACTGATTGAAACCGTCAGGGCGGAACCCAATATCACGACCGCCGGGCTGCTCGAAAGGTGGCGCCACGACAGCGAAGGGCGGCACCTGGGCAAGCTCGCGGCGGTCGAAGTACCCGACGAGGAGGATTTCGACCCGGCGGCGGAGCTCGCTGCCTGCCTGGAGCGCCTCGCCCTCGCCGGGCGCCGCGACCGGGTCGACTATTTGATTGAAAAACAGAGAGTTAACCAGCTCTCCGAGGACGAAAAGGCGGAGCTCAGACAGCTCCGCTGAGGGCAGCCGGCCGGAAAAGCGTCTGGCCGGGGCCGGGTAAAAATAGTATTATTGGTCGTTTGTATTTTTAACTTGGAGGTCGTTCCACCTTGGCCGAGAAACGCGCGAAGATTGGCGGCAGCAAGCAAGCCCAGCAGCTCAAGGAACTGATTGCCCGCGGCAAGGAACAGGGTTACCTGACCTATTCCGAGGTCAACGATCACCTGCCGAACGATATCGTCGATCCGGAGCAGATCGAAGACATCGTCAACATGATCAACGACATGGGCATCACCGTCTACGAGAAGGCGTCGGATGCCGAGGAAATGCTGCTGTCGGATGCCGCCGTCTCGAACGACGACGACGCGGCCGCCGAGGAAGCCGAGGAAGCGCTCGCGAGCGTCGACGCGGAGTTCGGTCGCACGACCGACCCGGTGCGCATGTACATGCGCGAGATGGGAACGGTCGAGCTGCTGACCCGCCAGGGCGAAATCGAGATCGCGAAGCGCATCGAGGACGGTCTCAACCAGGTCAAGTGGCACATGTCGCATTTCCCGCCGACGATCGAGGCACTGCTCGAGGTCGCCGCCGCGGTCGAGGCCGGCGACACGCGTCTGCAGGACTTCATCGTGGGCTTCATCGATCCGAACGCGCCCGACGAAATCAAGGCGCCGACACCGAAGTCCGGCGACGACGACGATGACGACGACGACAACGTCGACACGGGGCCCGATCCCGCCGAGGTGACGGCGCGGGTCAAGGCCATCCAGAAACTGCACAAGCGCTCCGTCACGAGCATCGACAAGTACGGCTTCAAGGACAAGCGCACCGTCAAGATCCAGTCCGATCTCGCAGACCAGCTGATGGAGCTCAAGCTCGCGCCGAAGCTTTTCGACGCGCTGGTCAAGAACCTGCGCGACACGATTGCCGTCGTCCGCAGCCAGGAACGCCTGATCATGCAGATCTGCGTCCGCGATGCGGGCATGCCGCGCAAGGACTTTCTCTCGAGCTTTCCCAAGAGCGAGACCGACCTCGGCTGGGTGGACAAGCACATTCGCGCCAAGCGCAAGCATTCCTCGACGCTCACGAAGCTCAAGGACGACATCCTGCGCGCGCAGCGCAAGCTCATCGCGATCGAGGAAGAAACCCGGCTCAAGATTGCCGAGATCAAGGAGATCAACCGCCAGATGTCGATCGGCGAGGCAAAGGCCCGCCGCGCGAAGAAGGAGATGGTGGAGGCCAACCTGCGCCTCGTGATCTCGATCGCGAAGAAGTACACGAACCGCGGCCTGCAGTTCCTGGACCTGATCCAGGAAGGCAACATCGGCCTGATGAAAGCCGTCGACAAGTTCGAATACCGGCGTGGCTACAAGTTCTCGACCTATGCCACGTGGTGGATCCGGCAGGCGATCACCCGTTCGATCGCCGACCAGGCCCGGACGATCCGCATCCCGGTGCACATGATCGAAACGATCAACAAGCTGAACCGCATCTCGCGCCAGATGCTGCAGGAGATGGGCCGCGAGCCGCTGCCCGACGAACTGGCCGAGCGCATGGACATGCCCGAGGACAAGGTCCGCAAGGTGCTGAAGATCGCGAAGGAGCCGATCTCGATGGAGACGCCGATCGGCGACGATGACGACTCGCATCTCGGGGACTTCATCGAGGACCAGTCGACGGTCGCGCCGAACGA
>JAWWBD010000105.1:0-10038 GCA_033721115.1 Woeseiaceae bacterium
GGTGCCGTGCGAACGAACCAGCGCAGCGCGCCCGGCGCCGAGCACATCGGCGACCTCGGCGCCGATTGCCGGGTTGTTGACCGAGCGCGGCGACGGAAAGACGGGGATGTCGCCGAGCAGTGCGCCCTGCGCCAGCGTCACGCGGTAATCGAGGCCGGCGCTCGTCAGGAGCGTCGACCACTTCGGGTGCCCGTGGACGACGGCCTTCACGTCCGGGCGGGCGCGGTAGACGGCGACGTGCAGCGCGAGTTCTTTCGGCGGTGCGGGCGCCGCCGGGTCGAAACTGCCGTCCGGGCCTGTGACCACGAAGTCATCGGGCGTCAGCGCGCTGCGCACCGAGCTGCCGGTATTGATCAGGATGTTGCCGTCATCGAGGCGGACGCTGCAGTGGCCGTTGAAGTCGATGATCCCGAGCCGCTCGAGTATCGTAATGCCCTGCACGAGTTCCAGCCGGGCGTCCCGTGCCCGCCCGTCGAGCACGGCGGCATTCACAGCGCCAGCCAGCTGTCGTGCAGGAGCAGCCCGCCGACGACGACGGCGCCGCAGCCGATGGCGACGAACGCCGTTGTCGACACCCAGTTCGCGCAGCGTTCCATCCAGCGCAGCGGAAACGACACGACGAACGTCAGTGCGGCCATGCCGAGGATCGAGCCGAGGCCGAAGGACAGCACGTAGCCGAGCGCCTCGGGCACGGAGCGGGCGGCGGCTGCGAGCAGCAACAGGCCGGCCGAGCCGGCGGCGCCGTGCACCATGCCGACCGCGAGTGCGCGGCCCAGCCCCAGGCTCCGGTGGGTATGCTCATGACGGCTCTCGGGGTGGGGGACCCTGCCCTCGTGCACGTGGACGTGCATGTGCGGCTGGCCTTTGTTGTGTTCATGGATATGGAAGTGCGGGCGCCGCTGCCGGACCCGGCCGAGGACGTTGAGCCCCAGCAGCACGATCATCAGCCCGACGACCAGCTCCAGGACGGCCTCGGTGCGCGCGGAAATCGCCTCGCCGAGCAGCAGGAGTACGCCGCAGATCGTCAGCAGCGTGATCGTGTGGCCCAGGCCCCAGACGCTGCCGCGCAGTACCAGCGCCCGCCGCGAGTTGCCGCGCTCGGTCAGCGCGGCGACGGCTGCCAGGTGATCCGCTTCGAAAGCGTGCTGCATGCCGATCAGGCCGCCCAGCAGAAGCAATGTGTAGTATTCCATCGATCGACCTTCAAACCTTGTAAACGGGGTCGCGAAAGCAAACAAGCAAGTCTAGCAGATTGGCGCCCCGGCGCGCCGGCCGGGGCCGCCCGATTCTAGGTCATGCAGATGGTTTCACCTTCAATCAATTCAGCGGACACCGAGCGTTGCAGTCGAACGGGCGATTGCGCACACTCCGGCGCTCGACCGGCGGTGCGGGCCGGCGACGCGGCTCGGCCGGCTGTTTTAATGCCGATGAAACGATCACCGGCGTAACGGAAATTCCGACCCGAAATGCGTTATCGTATGCGCTCAATTTGATTGGGGTGAAAAATCAAAATGACCAAGGATGCGATCGTCTCCGACGACATAGCGAAGAAGTTCGCCAAAGAAAAAGAAACGCCCTACACACGCTGGGTCGCGGCCGAAGGTCTCGACATCATCGATGGCATCTATGTTCCCGATCTCAACGAGGTCGAGCTGAAACCCTGGCCGCGACGCAACGGCCGCGGCGTGTTCATCAACCATGACGCGTCGCGAACGTCGAACGACTGCTACGTGTGCGAGATCGCGCCCGGCGAAGAACTCGCCGAGCAGCGCCAGCTCTACGAAGAGATGATCATGATTTTGAGCGGGCGCGGTTCCACGACGGTCTGGAACGATGCCGGTGACAAGGTCTCGTTCGAATGGGAGGCGGGCGCACTGTTCGCGATCCCGGTCAACTGCTGGCACCAGCACTTCAATGGTTCCGGCGACGAGCCCGTGCGCTTCGTGGCGGTGACCAACCTGCCGCCCATCATGAACGTGTACGAAGAGCCCGAATTCATTTTCAACACGCCCTACGATTTCAAATCGCGCTTCTCGGGCGAGCCCGACTATTTCGCGCCGCGCGAGGACGTCGACGGCCTGCTCCTGCAGTCGAACTTCGTGTCCGACGCCGTGAACCTGCCGCTGATCGAGGCGAAGGAGCGCGGAGCCGGCGGCGGCCACATCCGGTTCAATTTCGCGAAGAGCTCGATGAACGGGCACATCTCGCAGTTTCCGGTCGGCACCTACAAGAAAGCGCACGCGCACGGGCCCGGCGCGCACGTGATCATCCTGGCCGGCGAGGGCTATTCGCTGATGTGGCCCGAGGGTGAGGAGCCGAAACAGTATCCGTGGAAGCCCGGTGCGATGATCACGCCGCCGAACATGTGGTTCCACCAGCACTTCAACACCGGCAAGAACCCGGCGCGCTACCTCGCATTCAAATACGAAGGCGTGGCGATCAGGAACTCGCAGGGCGTACCGAAGGCCTGGATCAGCCGCCGCATCGGCGGGCACCAGATCGACTACGCCGACGAGAGCAAGCTCGTGCGCACGATGTTCGCGGAGGCGCTGGCGAAGCACGGGCTCGAGCCGCAGATGGAAGGTCCCTACGAACTCGAGAAAGAGACGCTGCCGCCCAAGCCGAAGTCGAACAAGGGCTGACGGTGACCTGGCGGCAACAGGGCAGGCGGCTCTGCCGTTGGCTCCTGTTGCTGCTGCCGCTCGCCGGCTGTGCGCCGGGCGAGGACGACGGCACGATCAGTTTCGACAACGAGACGGTCACGATCGTCATTCCCTATCGCCCGGGCGGCGGCTTCGATCGCGCCGTGCGGGCCTTCGCGCCGTATTACGCCCGCGAACTTGGCACTGACGTCAACATACTGCCTGAAAACCTGCCGGGTGCCGGCGGACGGCGGGCGGCGACCAAGGTGTACCGGGCGCGGCCGGACGGAACCACGCTCGGCATCTTCAATCTGCCGGGCTTCGTGCTGCCCGAGATCCTGGGCGAGCCGGTGGACTACGACCTGCGCGAACTGTCCTGGATCGGTCGCATCGAGTCGCAGCGCTATGTTCTGCTCGCAGCCGCGACCTCCGACATCCGGACGCTGGACGACGTCCGGGCGCTGCCCGAGGTGACGTTTTTGTCGACCGGCTACGGCTCGAGCGTGCTGGCGGCGATGCAGATCATGGCCGAGGAGCTCGGACTTGCGGACCCGGATCCGATCTACCTGACCGGCTATCCCGGGACGGCCGACGTGCTCGTCGGCCTGGTCCGCGGCGACGGCAATCTCAGCATCACGCCGGTGTCGACGGCGCTCAAATACGTCGAGTCGGGCGATCTCAGGGCGATCGCGATCGCAGGCGGCGACAGCAATATCGAGGGCGTCCCGACCTTCGCCGAACTCGGCTATCCCGGCCTGATGGCCCTCGACGTGCAGCGCTCGCTCGCCGGGCCGCCCGCCATGGAGCCCGGCCTCCTCGAATTCATGCGCGCGGCCTTCATGCGCGCGGTGACCGACCCCGAGTTCGAGGCGATGGCCGCCAGGGCCAGGCTGGAACTGGCGCCGCTCGACGGCGCGGCGACGGCAGCGGCGGTCTCAGGCCACTACACTTTCTACGAAGCCTTCAAGACCAACCTGACGAATCCCAACGCCCGCTGAGCGAGGGGGGAATCGAGAGCATGCTCGAACCGCTGCTTGCCGCTGCCGCCTATCTCGGCCAGGGCGTCAACCTGGCCTATCTCGCGCTCGGCGTGTTCGTCGGGATCGCGTTCGGATCGATTCCCGGTCTCGGCGGCGCCACCGCGATTGCGCTCCTGTTGCCGCTCACCTTCGGCATGGAGGCGGACCAGGCGATCATCCTGATGGGCGGCATCATGGGCGCCGTCTCGATCGGCGGCTCCGTGTCGGCAATCCTGCTCAACACGCCCGGCACGGCGCCAAATGCGGCCACCTGCATCGACGGCTACCCGCTGACCCGGCAGGGCAAGGCCGGGCTCGCGATCGGCGCCGCGGCGACGTCGTCCTCGATCGGCGGCGTACTGAGCCTTGCCATCCTCGTGCTCGTGCTGCCGGTCGCGAAGCAGATCGTGTTGCTGTTCGGCCCGCCGGCATTTTTCATGCTCGCCGTGCTGGGGCTGACGTCGCTCACGGTTGCGGGCCGCAACATGCTCCGCGGCCTGGTGGCGGCGTGTTTCGGGCTCGTCGTCGGGTTCGTCGGCTACGACGACATCGGCGGTACGACGCGATACACGGGCGGCATCGACTTCCTCTGGGACGGCGTTTCCATCGTGCCGCTTCTGATCGGCCTGTTCGCGATCGCCGAAATGCTCAACCTGTACGCAGCCGGCGGGCCGATCTCGGCCCGCGACGAGGCAGGAGAGGTGCGTGTCGTCGGCACGGGCGAAGGCATTCGCGCCGTGTTCCGGAATCCGCGCACGCTTGTGAGCGGGTCGGCCATCGGCACCCTGATCGGCATGATCCCCGGCGTCGGCGGGACCGTGGCCTCGTTCTTGTCCTATTCCTTTGCCGCGCAGACGAGCAGGGATAACGAGAACTTCGGCTCGGGCGACATCCGCGGAGTCATCGCGCCCGAGGCGGCGAACAACGCGAAAGACGGCGGTGCCCTGATCCCGACGCTGGCCTTCGGTATCCCGGGCAGCGCCGAGATGGCGATTTTTCTCGGCGTGCTGGTGTTGCACGGCATCGACCCGGGCCCGATGCTGCTGATCGAACGGGAAGCCACGATCTTCATGCTGATTCTCGCGCTGCTGGCCGCGACCCTGATCAGCGGCAGCCTCGTCCTGTTCACCGCGCGCTACCTGGCCAAAATCGCCCACGTGGACTCGATGCTGCTGATCCCGGCCGTGATCACCGTGTCCCTCGTCGGCGCCTACGCACTGCACAATACGCTGGGCGACGTCGTCGTCGCCGTCTTCTTCGGGGTGCTCGGGTTCGTGATGATCCGCGCGGACTATCCGCGCATCACGCTGGTCATCGCGTTCGTGCTGAGCGGTCTCATGGAGCGTAACTTCAACCTGTCGATGACGATGTTCGAGGGCGACTGGACCGGCTTTTTCACGAACAGGACTTCGCTGATCCTGTTCCTGCTGACGCTCGTCGCGCTGGCCGTGCCGGCCGTCCAGCGCCTGCGCGCGCGGAGGAACGCGTCGTGAACCGGCGCTGGACCTCGCGCTGGAGCGGTCCCGTGAGCGCACTGGTGCTGACGTTCGTCGCCGCCCTCACGCTCTGGACCGCCTACGGCTACAACCGCCTGAGCGGGCTGTTCCCGGTGTTCATCGGCTGGGTGTTTCTCGCACTCGCGCTCGCGGAGGCGGTCAGGGAACTGCGGCGGCTTGCCGGCAGCGAACGGGCCGGCCCGGTCGACGGCGCGAAGGCGGCGGTCCTCCGGGAAGTTACGGGTGTCGCCTGGCTCTCCGGCTTCCTGCTGCTGATCTGGCTCGGCGGCTTCCTGCTCGCGACGCCGCTCTTCATGTTCGCGTTCCTGCGCTTCGCGGGCGGACGATCGATCGCTGCCGCCGCCGCTGTCGCGCTCGGAGCGACCGCAATCGTGTACGGCGTCTTCGCGGTGCTGCTCGAATACCGGCTCTATGCCGGTCTCGTATTCGGCGCCTGAAACGCCGCAGTTGCTAACAAATGTAATGGAACATGCCGCGCGATGGCGGGTGTATGATCCCGGGCACGCGGACACAAAAACGACGCACACGGGAGGGGATTCGTGATGTACAGCCGACTTGCCAAAACCGCGCCCGGCCTCTTCGCACTCGCGACGATGCTCATGCTGCCGGCGCGTGCCCAGGACCTGCCGCCCGAGGTCATCGCCTGGCCGGACACGATCTACACGAATGCGATCATCGTCACGCTCGACGTGCACGAACTCAACGACGACCCCGGCACGATCGGCGAGGCGATGGCGGTCCGCGACGGCGTGATCCAGGCCGTCGGCCCCGCGGACTACATCATGCGCATGCGCGGCCCGGATACGGAAGTCATGGACCTCGCCGGCAAGATGGTCGTGCCCGGTTTCATCGAGAGCCATACGCATCCCTTCGCGCTGTTCGATGCCAACCTGCCCGAGCCGGAACTCGCGCTGCCGCACGTGTCGATGGGCGTGCAGGTCGAGGCGACGCCCGAGGCGACCTACGCGAAGATCACCCGCTATGCCAAAGAGGCGGGCGTCCGGCCCGGCGAATGGGTACTGATCGAGCTGATCCCGAATCCGCCGGCGGGCGTGCCGACGATCTGGGACATCGCGGAGGGCTGGATCGGCACGCCGACCCGCGCCGAGCAGAGTTTCACGCGCGAAGGGCTGACGGCCGCGCTGCCGGACAACCCGGCCAACGCCGGCATCCGCAACGTGCGCGAACCGGACGGGCTCGTCCGCCGGCATCGCTCGGTCGACGACGTCGAGATCCTGCGCCAGGCGGCGGAACCCGTCGCGAATGCGTACCAGTACGACACCGAAGCGGCAGACCGGCTCGCCCACTGGCGGCGCTACAACGAAGGCCTCGTCGGCAGCCATGCCTACATCGTGTTCAACGACCTCGGCTGGCAGAAGACCGCGCAGCTCATGCCCGGCCTCGCCGAAACCGTCACCGCGCTCCGGCCGGACGTCGAAGACGCCGGCACGCGCGCGATACTCGGCACGGGCGAAAAGAAGGCGTGGACCGAGCAGGTCCTGAAGAAGCCGTACCCGACGCCCGTATACGCGGAAGCCGTGAAGCGGGCTTTCACCTACATGGCACGCTCGGGGATCACCGCGTTCGGTTCGCGCGTCGATTTTCCCCACCAGCTTTCGGCCTATCACTACCTGCTGCGCAAGGACGGGCGGCTGCCGATCCGGCACGCCTATACCTACGAAATGCACAGGAACCAGCTGCACACGCCGTATTTCGTCGAGCATGTCTACCCGTTCATGGGCGCGCACTGGGCCAACGGCCCGACGAGCGGCAACCCCTGGCTCTGGAATCACGGGATCGGTTCCGAGGGCGCCTGGGACACGCCCGAGATCGCCTGTCTCGGCCCCGACCTGCCGGGACTGCCCGACATGGCCGAGGAAGCCAAGAAGCGCGAACGCTGCGACTTCCTCGAGAACCGCACGCCCGAGGTCATCGGCATGCACAACGCGCTGATGGCCGGCTGGCGCATCGCGGGCCTGCACGGCGTCGGCAGCCACGGCATGCGGCTGTTCATCCAGTACGTCGAGGAAGCGATCGCGTCCGGCAGGATCACGGAGGAGGAGGTGCGCGAGATGCGCATCCTGATGGCCCACGGCACGATGGTCGGCAAGCAGCCCGACGTGATCGCGGGGCTTAAGCGCTACAACATCATCATCCCGTTCCAGATCCTGCGCGCGCTGACCGACGAGCCGCCGGTGATCGACACGTTCTACGGTCCCGAGGGCTACGAGTTCCTCGCGCCGGTCAAGACGATGATCGATGCGGGCGTCCGGGTCGCCGTCGAAACCCACAGTGCGGGGCCGCCCGACCTGCTGTTCCGGCACATGCCGGCGCTCGTGACGCGGACGGCGGCCGGTCGCACCTCGACGCCGGAAGAGGGCGTCGACCGGGTGGTGGCGCTGAAGATGTTCACGATCTCGAACTCCGAGTCGATGCTGGCCGAGGACTACATCGGTTCGCTCGAGCCCGGCAAGTTCGCCGATTTCGCCGTATTGCTCAACAACTGGCTCGAAGGCCCGGACTCGGAGCTCGGCGTCAACAAGGTGATCATGACCGTCGTTGGCGACGAGATCATCTACGAGGACCCGAACGCGCCCTGGAAGACGACCGCGGCCGCCGCGTCGAACTGAGCCGGCGGGCGGGCCAGGGACCGGAATGGTGGCAGCAGCGGATACCGTCCTGGCCGACGTCAAGCGGCAGATCGATGCGCTCGAAGCCGAAGTGCGCAAGCGCATCGTCGGCATGGACGAGGAGATGCGCCTCACGCTGACCTGCCTGTTCGCCGGCGGCCACGTGTTGCTCGAGGGCGTGCCGGGGCTCGCCAAGACGCTGTTCTTCAAGACGCTTGCCGAGGCGGCGCACGTCGAGTTCCGGCGCATCTCGTTCGCGGCCGACCTGCTGCCGAAGGACGTCATCGGCATCGAGCACTTCGACCCGGCGACCGGCCACGTCGAGCTGGTCGTCAAGGGCCCGCTGCACACGAATTTCCTGCTGACCGACGAACTGAACCGCGCACGGACCAGTTCGAAGGGCTCGGTGCTGGAACCGATGGAAGAGGGCCAGGTCACGACGGACCTGGGTGGTACCTACAAGCTCAGCCCGCTGTTCATGGTGATCGCGACGCAGAACCCGGTCGAGGAGGAAGGCACGTTCGGCCTCGGCCGTGCGGAGCGCGACCGGTTCCTGATGAAGGTGCCGATCGGCTACCCGTCGCCTGCGGAGGAACAGGAGATCATTCGCCGCTTCGGTGCGGCCGCCGACGAGCTCGAACCGGTGACCGCCGTCATCGACGAGGACCGGATCCTGGCCGACCGGGAAGCGATCCGCCGCCACGTGCACGTCGAGCAGCCGGTCATCGAGATCGTCCAGCGCGTCCTCGATGAAACACGCCCGGAGCGGACGTCACTCGCGAGTGTCCGTGAACTCGTCGAACGCGGCGGCGGCGCCTCGCCACGTGCCGGTATCGGGATGATCGTGGCGGCCCGCGTCAACGCCGTGATGAACGGTCGCGACTACGTGATGCCCGACGACCTGGTCGCCGTCGTCACGCCGATCTTGCGCCACCGGCTCGTGTTCAAGCCCGGCGAGGTCCAGGAGGAGGAAATCGAGCAGCGTCTGGGCGAGCTGATCGACGAAGTGCTCAGCCGGGTGCTGTAGCCTTGCTGGGGAAACGGCTACTGCAGGAGATTCGCGGCCGGCCGCTCGACCTGGTGCCCGGGCGGAAGGTGGTCAGCGTCAACCCGGGCGAATGGACGAGTCCGTTCGAGGGCAAGGGCTTCGAGCCGCGCGGTTACCGGGACTTCGCCATCGGTGACAACCCGCGGCGCATCCATCTGCCGACGAGCGCCCGGCGCGGGACGCCGACCATCGTCGAGCGCGTCGCGCTGCGCGACCTGAAGCTGATGGTCGTCGTCGACGTCGCGCCGTCGATGGTCGTCCGCCACAAGCTCGTCATCCAGCACGAAGCGGCCGCGATCATGCTCTACGCGGCCTGGCAGGCCGAGACGACCTTTGCGCTGGCACTGCGTACCGATGCGGGCGTCCACACCTTTGGCCACGGCGTCGGATCGCGGCACTTTCATCACGCCTTCCGGATCCTCTGGCAACTGCTCGCGGGCGACGCGGCCGCGGTGCCGACCGGCAGCAACGTCCACCTGCGGCGCTGCCTCCCGCCGGGCGCGATGCTCGTCTACTGCTCGGATTTTTTGGATCCTGCCGGCGGGCCGGAGCGCGTCGACAAGCTGCTGCGCACGGTCCGCCGCTACGATTTCCTGCCCGTCGTCATCCAGGACGCGCTCGAGGCCGGCTTCCCGGTGCCGAAGCGCGGCTCGCTGCTCGGCTTCCGCGATCCGGCGACGGGCGACGGGCAGGAGCTCTGGATCTCGCGGCGGACGGCCGGCCGGATCGCGGCACGGAACGAGGCGCGCTTCGCGGACCTGGTCGAGCGGTTCCGCAGCCGCGACATACGCCACATCCACCTGGCGGAGCCCGGCGTCGCCGCGACGCAGGCCGCGATCCAGGCGTTTTTCCGCCGCAGGCGGCGGGCGGCGGCGTGACCCGGGCGGCCTGGTTGCGCGCAGGACCTGTCCCGCCGGTCGTGATGGCCGGCATGCTGCTCGCCGCGGCCGCGGTGGCCGTCGTTGCCGTATCGCGGTCGGGTTCGGGGATATTCGACTTCGCCGCCCGTGAACCGCGCTCGCTGGCGGCCGACGAGGCGATCCGCGGCTGGGCCGGCTTCGACCGGCCCAGCTATCACCAGGGCGAACTCGTCGGCGACCGGCTCGAGCGGGTGTGGCGGGACGACGAGGGGCGGCCCGGTCTCGCGGCCGTTCGGAACATCGTCAGCGTTTTTGCGTTCGA
>JAWWBD010000106.1:0-9970 GCA_033721115.1 Woeseiaceae bacterium
CGATGACGACCAGCTCGCCGCCGGATTCCGTGTTCGTGAACGGCCGGATCAGCGCCATCAGGCGCCCGTCCTCGAGCTGCCGCGGCTGCATGAACTGGATCGTGTCGCCGTTGGTCCCCGTATCGTGGCTCTGTGCGCCGTAGAGGAGCTCGAGCGCGGAGCCGTCGGGGTTCATCCGGTAGAGGTTCACCTCGTTGTTCGGCCCGAAGTGATCCCAGCGGCTGAAGACGATCTGGCCGTTGGCCAGCACGGACGGGTCGAGGTCGTGACTCTGGTTGTAGGAGACCTGCTCCACGTTCGAGCCGTCGTCCGCCATCACGTGCAGGTTGAAGGCGAACTCGTTCCGGTCCTCGTCCAGCGCGACGAAACCGCCCTTGCCCTCGTCGATCAGCACGGCCTGCGCCTGCGTCTGGCGCGTGGACGAGAAGATGATCCTGCCGTCGGGCAGGTACTTCGGCATGATGTCGTGGCCGATCTCGGCGGTCAGCGGATCCTTGATGACCGGCTCGAGCACGCCGGACTCGAACGTGTACTTCCAGATGTTCCAGGTCGGCAGGTCCTCTTCGTCGAGGTTCGGATCGAACGGGAAGCGCATCGCGAACAGCAGCGAGCTGCCGTCGTAGGCGATCTCGACGTCGCGGATCGCCGCGAGCCCCTGGGTCAGGTCGCCGGTGATGTTCACGGCCTCGGCCGACGGCGACGCGCGGTCGCGGAAGAAGAGGTCGGCGCCGAAATCGAACGTAATCTGTTCCCGGAGATCGCGCTGTTCGAAGTCGCCGTTGTCATCCGTCGGGATCGGGGCCCGAATGTAGGCGATCGGGAAATCGACGACGACCGGATCGGGATCCTGGCCGGAACCGATGCTGACGCCGTCCTGACCACCGCCACAGGCAGCCAGCAGGATCGCTGCGCCGGTAAGCGCAGCGGCCTGTCGAACGCGGTGCCGGATTCCTTCCGTTCGCTCTCGCGGTTGCCTCATCATCGTGTACACCTCTCGTCCAAATGGTGGCTGCGAGCGGTCGGCCGAACGCCGTGCCCGGAACGCGCCATGCCACCATTTGCGGATTGATCAATAGTGGACGGCAGCCTCCGGCCGTACCGTTAACGCGATCACAATCCTTGTTGAAATCGCAGTGTCCTTGCGGACTTGCGCCGGAGTATATGAGAGGTCGATCGCGCCATGTAATGTGGAAAAAGGGCGACAGTACGCAAAGTAAAGTCGCGTTTTTCTTCGCATTTCCTGCACGCCCCGGCGACCGGCCGGCCGCCGCGGCGAGCCGCCCGCGGGCGGCGGCTGGCGGTCCGTTTGCCGTGCTGCCGGGGTGACACGGACGAATGCCCCTGTCTCGATTCGGCGACAGCTGCATAACCTATAGTAATCAACGAATTACACCGAACCGGACGATATGCTGTAAGCAGCCGCCGACAGCGACTTGACATAGCACGCGGCCGGGCAACGCGCGCCAGTACCGCACAGGCTGTTGTTTTTGAAAGCAATATTGCCCGCCCGTGCCAACCGGTCGGGGACTGGCATGGCAATTGCTTCAGTTACCGGCAGGGCCGGCGTGGCGCGGGCACGACACGCGGCAGCCGCCCGGACTGTGAATGTATTCACGGCGGCGGGACACGCCCCTGGGGCAGACTCCGGCTGGCAATCCGCCGCCCGTGAACCGGCAGAGGACGCCATCGGTGCGAATCGGATCGCAAAACAATATTCAGGCGGGCAGAGTGGCTATGAACAACGGAATGTGCACGAACTCAGGGAAGACCCCGGCGACAACCATCGCGGGCCGCGGCGCCCGGCGATTCTGGCAGGCACTGGTCGCCGGCTTGCTCGCCGTCTGCATGGCAGGGCCGGTTTTCGCCGGCGCCAGGGAACAGGCGTTCCAGATCCACCAGCGCATCGCGGGGGTGCCGCCGTCCGACACCGTGCTCGCGCAGATGGAAAACCTGATCGTCACGAACGGCACCGACCCCGCCTGTCCCGGTGGCGTGACGGGGGCCAACTGCGCCGCCTATCTCGCGATGGACAACGTCGGCTTCTACAACGTGACCCTCAAGAACTTCGCGGCACCCTGGACCAACCGCGATCGCTCCGTCTTCGTCCCGTTCAATGACTACATCGCGACCGTAGTCGGCATGATCCGGGACTCGGACCTGATGCCGTTTACCGACCTTCTCTGGGAGGACATCACGTACGTCGGCGCGCCGGGCGCTGCGTCGACGCCGGCGGCAGCCGACAACAACCAGCACTACGAAGAACTCGAGCGGAACAACGTCAACCTGCGCGATCAGCTCGTGCGGACGACGCAGTCGTCGGTCCTCGGTATCCCGCCGGGCGCCACTGCCGGTGTCATGACGTCGCGCGCCGCGTCGGAGGCTTTTTTCATCGCGGGCACCAACCGCGCGATGTTCCGCTTCACGCTGCTGAACCACATGTGTTACGACCTCGAGCAGCTGCACGACACCAAGCTCCCGCCGGACTGGATTCGCCAGGACGTCGCGCGCAGCCCGGGCGGCGACAGCCGGCTGTTCCTGAACAACTGCATCGGCTGCCATTCGGGCATGGACCCGCTGGCGGGCGCGTTCGCTTATTACAACTACGACGAGGCCTCGGGCCGGCTCGTGTATGACGCGAGCGCGCCGCACCCGAAGTATTTCAACAACGACCTGAACTTCCCGCAGGGCTTCAGGACCGTCGACGACAGCTGGGAAAACCGCTGGCGCGTCGGCCAGAATGCGTTCCTCGACTTCAGCGGCGCCACGGCCGGCAGCGGCAACGGGGCAAAGTCGCTGGGCCGCGAACTCGCGCTGAGCGGCGCGTTCGCGTCCTGCCAGGTGAAGAAAGTCTTCGAGGCCGTCTGTGTACGGCCGCCCGAATCCGATACGGATCATGCCGCGGTCGCGAGCATCACCAACACCTTCCGCACGACGGGACACAGCATGAAGCAGGTCTTCGCTGACACGGCCGTCCACTGCATGGGCCAGTAGGGAGACGAAGATGAAAAATGCAAACGGAACGGCCCTGCCCATGTCCCCGATCGATCGCAACGACGTGAGCCGTCTCGCCGGCACGATCACGACGATCGTCGCGAGTCTCGTCCTCGCCGCCTGCGGCGGCGGCGCCGAGACCACCGAGAACCCGATCACGTCCACACCGCCTGTCGGCAATGCGCCGTACACGGGTCCGGCCGCGCGCGACGCCGACGTACTCAGGTTCCAGCAGGAATTCTGGTCGAACGCGAAGACCGCGGAACGCTGCGGCAACTGTCACAACGAGAGCGTGGCGCAGCTGCCGATGTTCGTCCGTAACGACGACGTGAACCTCGCCTACGACGCGGCCGTCACGGTCGTCGACGCGGACCAGCCCGCGCTGTCCCGCGTGGTCGAGAAAGTCGGCGGCGGCCATAACTGCTGGGTCGAGGACCCCGGTGTCTGCGCCACGATCATGACGACCTGGATCGAGAACTGGGTCGGCGAGAGCGCCGGGGGCGGCCGCCAGATCGTGCTCACGCCGCCGCCGAGCCAGGACCCGGGCGAGAGCAAGAACTTCCCCGTCGCACCGGACGCCTTCGCGGCCACGGTCTACCCGGTGCTCGACCAGTACTGCTCGAACTGCCACAGCTCCGAGTCCGCCAACGCGCAGCAGCCCTACTTCGCTGACCCGGACATCGACACGGCTTACGACGCGGCGAAGCCCAAGATCAACCTGGACACACCGGCCAACTCGCGACTCGTCGTGCGCCTGCGCAACGAATTCCACAACTGCTGGACCGACTGCGGCCAGAACGCCCAGACGATGGAGGACGCGATCCGGGCCTTCGCCGACGGTATTACGCCGACGACGGTGGATCCGAGCCTCGTCTACTCGAAGGCGCTGCGCCTGGTCGACGGAACGCTGGCGTCAGGCGGCAACCGCTACGAGGACGCCCAGATCGCGCTCTGGGAGTTCAAGACCGGCAACGGCCTCGTCGCGTTCGACACGAGCGGCGTGGACCCCGCGATCGACCTGAACCTGTCGCCCGAGGTGACGTGGTTCGGCGGCTGGGGTATCTCGACGAACGGCGGCCGCGCCCAGGGTACGACGACGGCGAGCCGCAAGCTCTACGACGTGCTGCAGGAATCGGGCGAGTTCTCGATCGAGGCCTGGGTGATTCCGGCCAACGTGACCCAGGAGATGGCGCGCATCGTCAGCTACTCGGCCAATGACCAGAACCGCAACTTCACGCTGCAGCAGACGCTCTACGACTACGACTTCAGGCTGCGCACCACGGAGACGAGCCTGAACGGCGATCCGGCGCTGTCCACGCCGGCTGCGCTCGAAGTCCTGCAGGCCACCCTGCAGCACGTCGTCGCAACCTACAGCCCCGTCGAGGGCCGCCGGATCTTCGTCAACGGCGATCTCGTGACCCAGGTCGACCCCGTGCCTGGCGGCACGTTCGCCCCGTGGCAAAACAACTTCGCGCTCGTGATCGGCGCTGAAGCCGACGGCAATGGCCGCTTCGACGGCACAGTCCGGCTGGCCGCGATCCACCGCCGCGCGCTGACGCAGGCGCAGGTCCAGCAGAATTTCGATGCCGGGGTCGGCGAGAAATTCTACTTGCTGTTCGACATCTCCGAGATCATCGAGGCGCAGGCCCAGTCGTCGTACATCCTGTTCGAGGCGCAGCAATACGATACCTATGCCTACCTGTTCGACAAGCCGCATTTCATCACGCTCGACGGCTCGACGCCCTCCGGCATACCGATCGAGGGCGTCAGGGTCGCGATGAACGGCGCCGAGGTGACGGTGGGGCAGACCTACGCGACGCTTGCCGATACGCTGGACGCGGCCCTGTTCGCCGAGCTCGGCCAGCCCCTGTCGACGATGGGTGCGGTGCTCCCGGTCGAGAAGGGACCGGAAAACGACGAGTTCTTCCTCACCTTCGACCGGCTGCACCTGTCGAGCTACAACCGGCCGGACTACCCGACGCAGACGATCAACCCGGTCGTCGTCCCGGTCGACGCGCGGTCCTCGGAGATCGGTATCAAGACCTTCGACGAGATCGACGCGACATTCGCGACGGTGACGGGCATCGACCGCACGGACTACCCGGCGACGGTCGAGTCGACTTACCAGGAACTCCGGCAGTCGCTTCCCGCCGTCGAGGACATCGGCACGTTCCTGTCCTCGCACCAGGTCGCCATCGCACAGCTGGCGATCTCGTATTGCGACGCACTGATCAACGTCGATGGCGACCCCGACGGCACGGGCACGATGTTCCCGGGCTTCAACTTCGATGCGCCGAACACGACGGCCTTCGCGTCCGGCAGCCGCGATGCGTTCGTCAACCCGCTGATCGATCGCATCATGGGCACGAATCTCGGGTCGCAACCGGTGCGGGCCGACGTCTATGCCGAGCTCGCCTCGTACACGGCGACCGGCGACGGGCGTCCGGACAACCTGATCGACCGCCTGCTGAACCCGATCTCGCCCGAAACCGGCGAGCCACCGGTCGACCAGGACGGAAATCCCATACCGCCGAGCAATACGCGCGGCATCGCCAAGGGCGTCTGCGCGGCCATGCTCGGCAACGCCGTCACGCTGCTTCAGTAGAGAACAGGACCGGAAGGATTACGATTATGAGCAAGAGACGCAACGTCAGGGACTTCGACGCTCCGCTGCTGCACCCGGACCATCCCCGGCCCGTGACGCGACGCCAGCTCCTCGCCCAGGGTTTCATGACCGGCGCGGCCTACACGATGGGTGGCCTGGGCCTGTTCGCGAACCCGCGTGACCTGATGGCGCAGGGCCTGTCGCAGGACATGCGGAATCTCCTCGATCCCTGCGGGGTCGCGGCCAACGGAGCCGGCAAGATCCCGTTCATCTGCTTCGACCTGGCGGGCGGTGCCAACATCGCCGGCTCCAACGTGCTCGTCGGCCAGGAGGGCGGCCAGCTCGACTTCGTCTCGACCGCGGGCTACGAGAAGATGGGCCTACCGGGCGACATGGTCCCGTCGCTCAACGATCCGAACGGTGAGCCGTACGCCAACTTCGACCTCGGACTGGGCTTCCACCTCGACAGCGCCTTCCGGCGCGGCATCCTGGCGAGCTTGAACGGCTCCGGCGCCGAGCAGTTCGTGAACGGCGCCGTCATCCCGGCCCGCTCGGACAACGACACGGGCAACAACCCGCACAACCCGACCTACGGCATCGCGAAGATCGGCGCCGACGGAAACATCCTGACGCTGGCGGGGACCGAGACTTCGGATTCCGGGGGCAACTCGATGCTGCCGCAGATGCTCTACGATCCGGCGCTGCGGCCGACCAAGGTCGACCGGCCGTCCGACGTCGTCAACCTCGTCGACACGGGCGACCTGGTCGGCATCCTGTCGAAGAACGACGCCACGGCCGTCATGGAGTCCATCTATCGCCTGACCGACATGAAGCTCGGCCGGGTCAGCACGAACACGAGCGGCATGATCGACGACAACGGCGTCATGCGCACCCGCGACGAGTACCTCGAGAAACAGTTCGGCTGCGGATACGTCCAGGCCGCCAATATCGCCGACCGCTTCGGCGGCGTGCCGATCAACCCGGCCGACGATCCCGAGATCGTCGGCGCCGGCGGCATCTTCAGCGACGCCGAGTTCAATGCGGGCGACCGCGACGCCCGCGAGTTCCAGAAGACGGCCTCGATCATGAAGCTCGTGATCAACGGCTACGCGGGCGCGGCCACGATCGAGATGGGCGGCTACGACTACCACGGCGGCCGCCGCGCCGAAGGCGAGGTCAAGGACTTCCGCGCCGGTCGCTGCATGGGCGCCTGCCTCGAATACGCACATCGCCGCGGCGTGCCGCTGATGCTCTACGTCTTCAGCGACGGTTCGCTGTCGTCGAACGGCGCCATCGACAACACGGTGGACGGCCGTGGCAAGGGCGAATGGACCAGCGACAATTCGTCGACGGCCGGCTCGTTTTTCCTGGTCTACAACCCGGGCTCCAGACCGGTGCTGATGGGCGCGACGATGGACGAGCAGTTCCGGCACCAGCAGCTGGGCTACATGGATGCGGGCGGTTCGGTCGTGCGCGGCGCGACCCCGGCGGCGAACAACGTCAACCTGCTCGTTAACACGGTCCTCCTGAACTACCTTGCACTCCACAACGAGGTCGGCAGGATGGCGAGCCTGTTTCCTGCGCACGGCCTCGGCCCCGAGAGCGGCTGGGACCGCCTGATTGCATTCGAACCGATAGTGAACGGCACGATCTAGAGCTTACGCTCCTCTGCCAACCCGTATAGCGCACGCTATACGACCCGACGGCCAGCCCCCTCCCCGGGCTGGCCGTTTTTTCCCGGCCCCGGGCCCTGCTTTATACTGCGTCGATGCCGACCGACCTCTTCGCCTGCCCGCGCTGCGACAAGACGCCTTTGGCCGAGCACGAGGGCCGGTATTCGTGCAGCGCCTGCAAGATTGACTTCCCCGCACTCGACGGCATTCCGTGGCTGTTCGCCGACCCCCAGGCGGCGCTCGGCGAGTGGCGCGGGAGGATGCAATTTGCGCTGACGAAGCTCAGCCAGGACGCGGCCGCGATCGATGCAGAGCTCAGGGCGGAAGACCTCGCAGCGCTGACCCGGCGGCGCCTCGAACGCCATCGCAAGGCGCTCGAGGATCACCGTCGGCGACTGGCGGCCATCCTGGAGCCGCTCGACGTGCAGTCGCTGACGGGTTCGCACGAGTCCTACCTCGCGCTGCGCACGCGCCTGCCCGCCGACCAGGGCCTCAGCACCTACTACGCCAACGTGCATCGCGACTGGGCCTGGGGCAAGGAAGAAAACGAGGCATCGCTGGCCCAGTTGCGCGCCGTGCTGCACGAGAACGCGGCCCCGGGCGACGTGCTCGTACTCGGTGCCGGCGCCGGCCGGCTCGCCTACGACCTGCACATGGAGTTCGGCTGCGCCCGCACGCTCGCGCTCGACTTCAACCCGCTCCTCGTGCTGATCGCAAAAACCGTGACCGGCGGCGGCCGGCTCAAGCTCTTCGAGTTCCCGATCGCGCCGCGCTCGCTCGAGGACGACGTCGTGCTGCGCAAGCTCGAGGCACCGGCCCCGGTGCGGGCGGGATTCGACCTCGTGCTCGGCGATGCGCTCCGGCCGCCGTTTGCGCCCGGCAGCTTCGACACCGTCGTCACGCCCTGGCTCATCGACATAGTGAATGAGGACCTGAAGCGCTTCGCGCGCCGCGTCAACCGGCTCCTGAAACCCGACGGGCGCTGGGTCAATTTCGGCTCGCTCGCTTTCGCGGGCCCCGCCGCTGCGACGCGCTACAGCCCGGAAGAGGTCAAGGCGATCGTGGCCGAGGCCGGCTTTTCCGACCCGTATGTCGCCGAGGCCACGATCCCCTACATGTGCTCGCCGGCGAGCCGGCACGGCCGCCGCGAACGCGTGTTCACCTTTGCCGCCTGGCGCGAGCGCGACGCGGACGCGCCGCCGCGGCACCGCGCCCTGCCCGACTGGATCGTCACGGGCGACGAGCCGGTGCCGCTGACACCTGCGTTCCGCACGCAGGCGATGACGACCCAGATCTACGCGTTCATCATGTCGCTGATCGACGGCAAACGCACTCTGAAGGACATGGCCGTCGTACTGGAGAAACAGAAGCTCATGCCGCGCGCGGAAGCCGAACCCGCGATCCGCTCGTTCTTGACGAAGATGTACGACGACGCGGAGCGCTCGTCAGGCTACTGACGCCTGCCCGCCGAGCGCGAGCGCGAGGCGCTCGCCGAGGCGCTGGACGGCATCCCGGGCCTCCGGCACCTGGCGCAGGAAAACCTGGAAAACGTGCCACATGCCGGGCCAGACCTCGAGTTCGGCCTGTCCGCCGGCCGCGCTCAGCCTTTCGGCGAGCCGCGTCGCATCGGACAGCAGGATTTCGTCGTCGCCGACCTGGATCAGGGCGGGCGGCAACCCTGCAAGGTCCGCGAACAGCGGCGACACGCGCGGGTCAGTCAGCTTGCCGGGCTCGCAGTAGAACGCCGCGATAACGGGCATGTCCCCGGGCCGGAACCACGGATCCGCGCCCGCGCGCGTCACCATCGACTCGCCGCTGCCCGTCAGGTCGAGCCACGGCGAGAGCAGGACCGTGAACGCGGGCAGCGGGATACCCTGCTCACGCAGCTCCAGGAGCATCGCCATCGTGAGGCCGCCGCCCGCGGAGTCGCCCCCGACCGCGATGCTCCCGGGCGACAAACCCTCGTCGAGCAGCGCGCGGTAGGCCGCGACGGCATCCTCGAGCGCCGCGGGGAACGGCTGCTCCGGCGCCAGCCGGTAGTCGGGCAGCAGCGCGCGGATGCCTGCTGCATGTGCGATGTGGCTCACGAGTTGCCGGTGGGTCGTCGGGCTGCCCATCACGTAGGCGCCGCCGTGAAAGTACAGGAGCACCCGGTCCGCGGGCGCCGCTGCTGGGCTGAGCCACAGCGCGGGCCTGCCCGCGATCGTCGTTTCGGATGACCGGACGCCGGGGGCGGGCGGCAGGCGCCGCGCCAGCGCATTCCAGCGCCGGCGCATGCGCGTGACGTTCACCGTGCGCGGGTCCTTGGCTTTGAAATAAAGGCTCGTCACGCGCCGGACGAACCGTGCCCTCAAACTGGTCATCCGGGCGGCGCGGTCCCGCGCGCTAGCGCTCGAGGTACTGGAGCTTGTCCGTGACCTCGCGCCAGTCGTCGGCATCGTCGGGCGGGTCCTTCATCTCGGTGATGACCGGCCACTCGCGCGACAGCTCCGCGTTGATTTCCAGGAACTTCTCCTGGCCGGCCGGCAGCTCGTCTTCCGAAAAGATCGCCTCCACCGGGCACTCCGGCTCGCAGAGCGTGCAGTCGATGCACTCGTCGGGATCGATCACCAGCATGTTCGGGCCCTCGTGGAAGCAGTCCACCGGGCACACCTCGACGCAGTCCGTCAGTTTGCAGCGGATGCAGGCTTCGGTGACGACG
>JAWWBD010000107.1:0-9862 GCA_033721115.1 Woeseiaceae bacterium
CATGCCGCGCACGAAGCCCTGCAGGGACGAGGCGGCAGCGGCGTCGACGTGGCGGCCGCGCTGTCCGGCGGGCTCGTCCAGTACACGAAAACCGGCCGCCGCCGGCGGAACCTGGCCTGGCCGGCGCAGCTGAAATTCGCGCTGTACTGGTCTGGCACACCGGCGGACACCGTTGCCGGTATCCGCCGCTACCGGCAACGGGCGTCCGGGACACGAGGCGGGGCGCTTGGCATTGCCGCCGAGCGCGCAGCGGCCGCCTGGGCGCAGGCTGACGTCACCGGCATCCTCGTCGAAACGCGGCGCTTTACCGACGAACTCGCGCGCATCGACACGGAACTCGGGCTGGGCATCTACGCCGCCGGCCACGGGGCACTTGCCGCCGCGGCATCCGGCGATCTCGTGTACAAGCCCTGCGGTGCGGGCGGCGGCGACGTCGGGATCGCGTTGACGACGGGGGACGGCCTCGACGCTTTCTCCGCTACCGCGCTCCAGCACGGCTACGAACGCCTGCCGCTGGTCCTCGAACCCGGCGGCGTCGCCGTCGCCGAGGTGCCGGCATGAGCGACTCGCGCATCGGGGGGCTCTACCGGCGCTCGATCGGCGACCGCATCGACGAGCTCGAAGCGCGGGGCTGGCTGGCGCCGGCGGATGCCGAAACGTTGCGCGAAGGCCGGGCCGTGCTGGGCGTCGGAGGCGCGGAGCGCATGATCGAAAACGTCATCGGCGTCTTCGGCCTGCCGCTCGCGGTCGCGCCCAATTTCGTCATCGACGGACGCGACTACGTCGTGCCGATGGTCGTGGAGGAACCCTCTGTGGTCGCCGCACTCGCCAATGCGGCCAGGCTGGCGCGCGCGGCGGGCGGTTTTACCGTCAGCTGCGAAGAGTCGCTGCTCACCGGCCAGGTCGTGCTGCTCGGCGTGGCGGATCCGGACGCGGCGGAAGGCGCAATACGCGCCCAACGCGACGCGCTCCTTGCCGAGGCCGACGCTGTGCACCCGCGACTCGCGGCGCGCGGCGGCGGGGTGCGGGATCTCGAGCTGCACCGCTTCGACGATGGCGAAGGCGGCACCGCGCTTGCGCTCCATATCCATGTCGATACGTGCGACGCGATGGGTGCCAATCTCGTCAACACGATCTGCGAGCGGCTCGCGCCCCGCGTCGCCGCGCTCTGCGGCGGCCGCCCGGCACTCCGGATCCTCTCGAATCTCGCCGACCGCTCGCTGGTGACGGCGCGCGTGACCTATACGCTCGGGAGTCTCGCGGAATCCGGTGCCGACCCGGTTGCCGCGCGTGACGGCATCGTCGCGGCAAGCCGGATCGCGGGCGCCGACCCGTACCGCGCGGCGACGCACAACAAGGGCATCATGAACGGGATCGACGCGGTCGCGATCGCGACGGGCAACGACTGGCGGGCAGTCGAGGCGGGTGCACACGCCTGGGCGGCGCGGCAGGGCCGATACGGGCCGCTCGCGACCTGGCGCACCGGGACTGACGGCAGCCTTGAGGGCGAGATCCGCCTGCCGCTCAAGGTTGGCACCGTGGGTGGCACGCTGGCCCGCAATCCGGCGGCCCGCCTTTGCCTGAGGCTGCTCGATACCGGGTCTGCCCGGGACCTCGCGGGCGTGATGGCGGCCGTCGGGCTTGCGCAGAACTTCGCCGCGCTCCGGGCGCTGGCAACGACCGGCATCCAGCACGGGCACATGCGGCTCCACGCGCGGGGCAAGCCTGCGGGCTCCCGCGTGATCGCCGGGCCGGTCGACGAGCCGGGTACTGCGGCAGGCAAGGTGATCCTGCTCGGGGAGCATGCCGTCGTCTACGGCCGCCACGCGCTCGCGCTGCCGATCCCGGGCGCGGTCACGGCGAGGGTGAGCGCCGTGCGGGGGACGTCGAGAATCAGCGTGCCGGACTGGCACCTCGAGCATCCGCTGGCACAGGCCGACGCACCGCTGTCGCAACTTGTTGCCCGGGTCCTCGGCGAACTCGGCCTGGCCGACACGGGATACCACATCGAAATCGCCAGCCAACTGCCGCGTGGCATGGGCCTCGGTTCGTCAGCCGCTTTTGCCGTGGCCCTGGTTCGCGCTTTCGCAGCGGCAGCCGGTATCGACGTCGATCCTGAGCGCACCAACGCGATTGCATTCGAGTGCGAGCACCTCGCGCACGGCACACCGTCGGGCGTGGACAACACACTGGCGACCTTTGCGCGACCGATGCTCTTCCGCCACGCCGGCGAGCTCGAGATCCGGACGCTCGAGCCCGGGCAGCCGCCGCCGCTCGTCATCGCTACGAGCAGCGGGCCCGGCGCGACGGCTGCCCAGGTCGCTGCGGTCAGGGCGCGTCGTACGGCGCTTGCCGCGCACTACGATGCAGTGTTCGACGAAATGGACGCGCTGGCCATCGAGGGCGCTGCTCTGCTCGAGGCGAACGACCTGGACCGCCTCGGTCGACTGATGAATCTCTGCCACGGGCTGTTGAATGCCCTGGAGGTGTCGACGCCCGAGCTCGAGATGATGGTGCGCATCGCGCGATCGGCGGGCGCCGCGGGTGCCAAGCTCACCGGGGCTGGCGGGGGCGGATCGGTCGTCGCGCTGTGCCCCGGCAACGCAGCCGCGGTAGCGCAGGCGCTGGAGGACGCGGGATTTCCGACCCTCGTGCCCGCGGTCAGCTGACGAAGCGGTAGTACTCGATGCCGAGATCGGCGAAGTGCCGCTCGTCGGACCGGCCCACGTCCTCGATGACGAACTCGTTGCGCGGCACGTAGTCGAGGCGCGGCGGGCACGCGCCGTCGTGCAGCGCCTGGTATTGCTCGAAGTCGAGGTCGACGGCGAGCGACATTACCTCGCCGAACCCGATCCGCGCCGTGGCCTCGCGCCACCGCTCCGCGATGTAGAAAGGAATGACCTCGGCGGCATCACCGCTGCCGTAGCCGAGTGTCAGTACTTCCTCGCCGACGGCGAGGGAATTCTCCTCGAGTGCCTGCTCGAACCCGGCGGCGAGCCAGGCCGGGAGCGCTGCCGTGTAGAGATTGCCGAGATCCAGCATCGTGTCGCTGCCGAGTGCGAGCTTGTCGAGAATCTCGCGCCGGAACCGGCGCGAGGCACGGAACACGCGATAGACGGCCATCGTCAGCGGATAGGCTTCGAAGTGCAGGCGTTCCGGCGTGGCGAGCGATGCGACGGCGGGCTCGCTGCCCATCTCCCCGACGAGTGCCTGCGGGTCGATACCCGCCTCGTAGCAGTAGGCACTGAGTTCCGCGCGCTGGCCGGCATCGCCGTGCGCCAGCGCGAAGAGGTAGGCGATCGCCCAGCCGGTCTCGGACATGCGGCGATACGGCCGATGCATGAAGACGCGCTCCAGGGACTGGACATAGTCGGCCGGCGCGAGGCCGCGCTTCGCATACATGTCGTCGAGCGCGGCCAGGGTCGCGTCGATGTAGCAGGTCGTCGAGTACTTGCCGTTGAAGACCGGGAAGTCCTGGACCTGGTGGGTCTGGGACCGGTCCTGGCCGCAGAATCGCGACATCGGCTTGCGAAAATCCATGACCCGGTAGTCGGAAGAGGATCCGGAGCCCTGCAGGTCGACGATCGCGAGCGTCGGGTCCTGCTCGAGCAGCATCGCCACCGCGCCGGCACCCTGGGTCGGTTCGCCGCTCGAGCCGCGCGCATACTCCGCGATGTCGGCACAGACGACGATCGCCTGCGAACCCTGGCCGTCCAGAGCGAGGTGGCGAATCGCACCCTTCATCGCGTAAACGCCGCCGAGGCAGGCGTGCTTGAATTCCGGGACTTCGCAGCTGCGTGCAATCGGCGGCTTGCCCCGCTCGGCGAGCGCGCGATCGACCATGCCCTTGACGATGATGGCGCCGGCCGAGTTGTCGGTACTCGACTCGGTGCCGAGGCCTAAGAACCGGACGCGCGACGGGTCGACGTCATACTGATCGATCAGCCGGATGACGGCGGTGGCCGCCATCGTGTAGACGCTCTGGTCCGGCCCACGGACGCGGAAGCTGCGGCCGACGACCTCGCGGATCTTCGGCCACTGGTTGTCGGTCCAGCGGCACCAGTCTTCGAGCCAGACCCGGTACGGGGGCACGTAGCCTGCGAGGCCGCTCAGGCCGATCGGTTTGTTGGTTGCTGTTGTATCCATGGGCCGGCTCAAGTCGAGCCCGGGAATTTTAGAGGCCCGGGCACGCCGCCACAACTCTCTATTCGACCATAATCGTGATCCGGTCCGACAGGACGGGCGGATCATGCGGGATATGGCGGTGATCCCCGAGCAGCAGCTGCAGCGTATGTTCGCCGGGCTCGAGCTCCAGTCGGGTCGACGTGCTGGCGTCACCGAAATGGATGTGGCTGGCGTCCGCGGGGATCGGCATACCGAAATCGGGAGGGTCGGTATCCACGAGCAGGTGATGATGGCCGGAGTCGGGCATGTCTTCCCCGGCGCGCACGACGGTCATACCCTCGATCCCGAATTCGACGGTCACCGGGCTCGATACCGTCGCACCGTCGGCCGGTGTGACGAAGTAGACCCGCGCATTGGCCGGAGCGGTCCGCCGCTCGGGCATCGCGTTCGCCGCGGGCGCTGGAGTTTCGGCTGCGGGTTCTCCGGCGGCCACGGCGGGTTCCGTCTGCGCAGCGTCCCGGCCACAGGCGGCGAGTACGAGGGCCAGCGTCACGAGCGCCGGCAGCGTGGCGGTTGGATTCGGCATGATGTCCCTCTTGGTCTGTAGACATTCCCATAATAAGGGCTGGCGAAGGCCTTGCCCACAACGGCGCCCGGATTCTAGAGGGAAAAGGCGACGACGATCGCCACGCTGAGCATCGTCATCGTGAAGCCTGCGAGATAGGCCAGGGTCAGCACGAGGAACTTGAGGAAGGTCACGAACCGGCCCTGGCCATAGACCCTGCGCATTGCGAGGAACAGGTAAACCGGCACGTACAGGGACGTCGCCACGAGCGTCAGGACGCGAGCCGCCTCGGGCAGGCCGGCCCAGGTCGCCGCGCGGGCGAACAGGATCTGCAGCGTCAGCAACAGGAAGAAAAAAGCATGAAAATGGACGAGGAACAGCAGGTGTTCGACGTAGTAACGGCGTGACAGCGGGTACAGGGCCGCGAGCACGAACGCGAGGACCGGAAGCAGCACGATCAGCGCAGTCGGAATCGCGTTGATGACGCCGTCGGCGAAAGCCCGGCCGTCGTCCAGCTTTAGTTGCTCGCAGACGCGCTCCATGCGCTCGACCGTGAGCCTGCGCGCGAGAAAGTCCGGCAGCTCCTCAAGGTCGGCGTCGTTCAGGTCGCAGCGGATTTCGCCCGTGCCGCCGGGGTCGAGCTCGATGTTGAGCCCCGGCGGCGCGTCGTCGCCGGCCGGGTCCGGCGCACCGCGCTCCAGGTCAGCGAGAATCTCCTGGCGGAGTTTTTCGGCCGCGGTGGGGTCGGCACCGGCGGGCGCGTCGGGCCCGTTTTGCGGCGCCACTGCCTCGGCGGGCGCTTCGAACAGGATGCCGAGCTTCTCCCGCGGGTCGGTGAATGCGACGAGGAAGAAGACCAGGCTCAAGACCAGGTACATGCGGAACGGCGGCATGAATCGCACGCGCCGTCCCTTCAGATACTCGTCGGTGAGCCGCCCCGGGCGGACGACCAGCGGGATCAGCGTACGCCACAGGCGCGAGTCGAGTTCGAACAGGTCACCGAATGCGTCCGTAACGAGTTCCCAGAGACTGATCAGGCGGCTGCGGGCCCGTTGCCCGCACTCACCGCAGTACTGCCCGGACAGCGGGGTGCCGCAATTGAGGCAGTCTGGCCGGGGGGCGGGCGTCGGGCCCTGGTCCGGCAGCTCGCCGAGCAGGCGGGTACCGAACCGGGCGGTGGTGCCGAATACCGATTCGCCGTCACCCGCTGCAGGCAGCACGCCGGACGCGACCAGGTTGTCGACGTCGGCGTCCTCGGCGAGGACGTACTCGATCAGCCAGCGGTTCGGGTCGTCCCCGCCGCCGGGCCGCTCGTGGACCCGGACGTCGACGATGTCCGGACGCTCGAGCGCGACGCGGACGGTCTGGTCCAGCGCATTGGCGAACGCTGCCGCGTCCTGCGCATCTACGAAGCAGCTGACTTCATAGATCGGGCCGGGACGCGATTTCACGGGCAGCGCTTACGCTGTCTTGGTCTTCTTCCTGGCGCCGGACTTCTTGCGCGTCGCGGCCTTTTTCTTGCGGGCTGCCTTCTGCGGCCGCGGTTTCGCCGCGGGCGCGTCGGCGCTGCTGCGCGCCAGTTCGTCCGCCGAGAAGTCATCGACCGCGAGCAGCTCGGTGACCTTGGCGTGGTAGTCGCGCAGGGCGCGGGCCTCGTCCTTGCCGATGACCTCGGCACGCTCCGCCTCGTCGATCTGCAGCCCCAGGTATTCTGACTGGATCAGCCCTTCGCGCCGCGCCTGCCGCAGGCGCTTCTCGAGCGGCGCCATTTTCTCGGACAGCTCCAGGGCCTCCTGCAGCTGGCCGACGGGGTTGCCGGGCTCGAGCGTCTTGTATGCCTGGGCACTCAGGCGTTCGCGGGCTTCGCCCGAGGTCGTCATGAGCCTGACGATGCGGTTGCCGAGCTCGTCCGAAGGCGCGGAATAGGTGCGGCCCCGCGGGAACACGAAAATCCGCAGCACGGCGGCCGCCCAGCGGTTCGGGTGATTGCGCAGGAAGGCATGCAGCGCCTCCTGGGCCTCGTACATCAGCGTCCGTATCGCCCACTCGACGAGCGGCAAATCGGTCGCGCGACGGCCCTGGTTCTCGAAATGCTTGAGTACGCAGGATGCGAGATAAATCGAGCTGAGCACGTCGCCGAGCCGGGCGGACAAGAGCTCGCGCTTTTTGAGTCCGCCGCCGAGCGTCAGCATGGCGAAATCCGACGCGAGCGCGAAAGCGGCGCTGTAGCGATTGATGTTCTGATAGTAACGGCGCGTCGGCGTGTTCAGCGGTACGCGGCTGAATTTCGCATGGGTCAGCGCAAGGAAAAAGGAGCGCGCGAGATTGCTGATGCCATAACCGATGTGGCCGAACAGCGCGTCGTCGAACTCTATCAGGCCGCGTTCCGCGTCTTCGTCGGTGGCCGCGTGGAGTTCGCGCAGGACGAAGGGATGGCAGCGAATCGCGCCCTGGCCGTAGATGATCAGGCTGCGCGTAAGAATGTTGGCGCCTTCGACCGTAATCGCGATCGGCGTCGCCATGTAGCCTGCACCGATGTAGTTTCTCGGCCCGAGCATGATTGCCTTGCCGCCGTGAACGTCCATGGAATCGTTGCAGGTTTTCCGCGCGAGCTCGGTGCAGTGATACTTGAGGATCGCCGACGGTACGGCAGGCTTC
The DNA here is from genome assembly GCA_033721115.1 of Woeseiaceae bacterium. GTDB lineage: Bacteria > Pseudomonadota > Gammaproteobacteria > Steroidobacterales > Woeseiaceae > UBA1847. The sequence goes on from JAWWBD010000107.1 coordinate 7,349, forward strand.
TCGCCCTGGTCGATGGCGCCCGACGTTACGGATACCGCGGCGTTCATGATATAGGTGTAGCCGCCAATCCTGGCCAGGGCCTCGCCGACACCTTCGAAATTCGCGATCGATGTGTTGAACTGCTTGCGGATCTTCGCGTAGGCGCCCGTCGTATAGGAGGCTACCTGGCCGCCGCCCATCGACGTCGACGGCAGCGTGATCGCACGGCCGACCGACAGCAGTTCGACCAGCATCTTCCAGCCCTTGCCGGCCAACTCGGGACCGCCGATGATCGCATCGAGCGGCACGAACACGTCCTTGCCCGTCGTCGGCCCGTTCTGGAACGGGACCGCGAGGGGATGATGCCGCCGGCCGACCTCGACACCCGGCGTGTCAGTCGGAATGAGCGCCGCCGTTATGCCGTATTCGTCCTGGTCGCCGAGCAGGTGGTCGGGGTCGTACAGCTTGAAGGCCAGCCCGAGCACGGTCGCGACCGGCGCCAGCGTGATGTAACGCTTGTCCCAGTTGAGCCGGATGCCGACGATTTCCTCTCCGTCCCACCGACCCTTGCAGACGACGCCCGAATCAATGATCGAGGCCGCGTCCGAGCCGGCTTGCGGCGAAGTCAGGGCGAAACACGGGATCTCGGTGCCTTCGGCCAGACCCGGCAGGTAGCGGTCCTTTTGTTCCTCGGTGCCGTAATGCAGCAGTAACTCGGCCGGCCCCAGGGAGTTCGGGACGCCGATCGTCGAGGAGGCGACCGGGCTCCTGCCCGCGATCTTCGCCGTGACCATCGCGTTCGCGTAGGCAGAAAACTCCAGGCCGCCGTAACGTTTCGGGATGATCATCGCGAAAAACTTGTTGGCGATGATGAAGTCCCATACCTCGCGCGGCATGTCGGCCAGTTCGTGGTTGATCTGCCAGTTGTCGAGCATCCGGCAGAGCTCCTCGCAGGGGCCGTCGAGGAAGGCCTGCTCCTCTTCGGACAGGGCGGGCGCGGGAAACTGCATCAGCCGGTCCCAGTCCGGCATGCCGGAGAAGAGCTCACCGTCCCACCAGACGTTGCCGGCTTCCAGCGCCTCGCGCTCAGTCTCCGACATCTTCGGCAGCATGGTCCGGTACAGTTTCAGGAGCGGCTTCGTTATTTTTTCGCGACGCAGTTCGACGAGATTGGGCACGACCATCGCAGCGAACAGCAGCCAGAGCACGAACTTCCAGAGCAGGGCGCCGTCGCTGAATATCGTGTAGGCGAGCAGCGCAAGCCCTGTCGCGATCGTCGACGTCCTGAGATCGATACGCTGGTAAGCGAGATAGATGCCGCCGCCCAGAAACAGCAGCAACCAGAACAGACTGCCTAGCAAACCGGACACGATGAATTCCTTGAGTTATGTATGCCGCGTTTTCCGGAGAAACCCTAACACCAGAGCGGCACTGGCGCCATGGCGCGCGTCACAGGAGGGCTTCGACGGCCCTGCGCTCTTCCCTGAGTTCGACCTCGGTTGCCGCCATGCGTTCACGGCTGAAATCGCTGATCTCGAGGTCCTGGACGATCTCGTAGTCACCGTCACGGCAGCGGACCGGGAACGAGTAGATGACACCGGGCTCGATGCCGTAACTGCCGTCCGCGGGAACCGCCATGCTCACCCAGTCGTCGTCGGCGCTGCCGAGCGCCCAGTCGTGGACGTGGTCGATGGCGGCGGATGCCGCGGATGCCGCCGACGAGGCGCCGCGCGCCTTGATGATGGCGGCGCCGCGCTGCTGCACGACGGGGATGAACTCGTCCGCGACCCAGCCCCGGTCGACGAGGTCCGGTGCCGGTTTGCCCCTGACCGTCGCGTGGTGGATATCCGGGTACTGCGTCGCCGAGTGGTTGCCCCAGATGGTCATCCGCCGGATGTCGCTGACGTGAGTTTCGGTGCGTGCTGCAAGTTGCGCGATGGCGCGGTTGTGGTCCAGGCGCGTCATCGCCGTGAAATTGCGAGGGTCGATGTCGGGCGCATTGCTGCTCGCGATCAGCGCATTCGTATTGGCAGGATTGCCGACGACGAGCACGCGCACGTTGCGACTCGCGTTGTCGTTGATGGCCTTGCCCTGTGCGGAGAAGATCTTCGCATTGGCTTCGAGCAGGTCGTTGCGCTCCATGCCGGGGCCACGCGGTTTCGCGCCGACGAGGAGGGCATAGTCCGAGTCGCCGAAGGCAACGTCTGCCTGGTCCGTCGCGACGACGCCCGCGAGCGTCCGGAAAGCGCAGTCGTCGAGTTCCATGACCACGCCCTCGAGAGCCGGCAGCGCGGGCGGGATTTCGAGGAGCTGGAGGACGACGGGCTGGTCGGCGCCGAGCATCTGTCCGGAGGCGATCCTGAAGGCGAGCTGATAGCCGATCTGGCCGGCGGCGCCGGTGATCGTTACGCGGACGGGTGACTTCATTGCGGTTTCCCTGAGCTGGTTACGGGGATCTTGCCGGGCTCGCGATTCTAGCATCGCGGCCCGTCCGCGGCACGGCAGAGTCGGCGGTCAGGGCAGCTCGAGCCCGGG
>JAWWBD010000108.1:0-9815 GCA_033721115.1 Woeseiaceae bacterium
CGTGACCGTGCCTTATGTCGTGCTGCACGGCATCGTCCGCGGCGACGTATTTGCCAGCCAGCGTGTGGAACTCGGACCCACTGCGCGGGTCATTGGCAATGTGTATTACAATCTGATCGAAATGGCGATCGGCGCCGAGATAAACGGCAAGCTCGTGCACCAGCCGGAAGGACACGTACCGCTCCTGGAGCAGGTTCGTGGCATCGACGAATCGACCGCCGTGGCCGCCGAATCCTGAGGCGGCCTGCCGAGGTAAAGGACAGTATGGAAACGGAAAAGAACCTCTCCGCCACAGCCGGACCGCCGCCGCCCGTCGTGTTCACCGACGCCGCGGCAGCCAAGGTCGGCGAACTGATTGCCGAAGAGGACAATCCCGCCCTCAAGCTGCGCGTCTTCATCTCCGGCGGCGGCTGTTCGGGCTTCCAGTACGGATTCACTTTCGACGAGAAGATCGAGGACGGTGACAGCCGCGTCGAGAACCAGGGCGTCACACTCCTGATCGACCCGATGAGCGTGCAGTACCTCATGGGCGCCGAGATCGACTACAAGGAAGACCTGCAGGGCGCGCAGTTCATCATCCGCAACCCGAACGCGACGACGACCTGTGGTTGTGGCTCGTCCTTCACGGTCTGAGCAAAGCGCCACACCCGAGGTCATTGCAGCCGTAGACCTCGGCTCCAACAGTTTCCACATGATCGTCGGCGAGCTGCGACACGGGCAGCTCACGATCATCGATCGCCTGCGCGAAGCGGTCCGGCTCGCCGAGGGGCTGACCGACTCCGGCGACCTCTCCGCTGCCGCGCGCGAACGCGCCCTCGACTGCCTGTCGCGCTTCGGCGAGCGGCTCCGGGACATGCACGCGAGCAAGGTGCGCGCCGCGGGCACCAGCGCGCTGCGCCGCGCGCGGGAGGATTCGGGCTTCATGGGCCACGCCGAAACGGCGCTCGGGCACCCGATCGAGATCATCTCCGGCATCGAGGAAGCCCGCCTGATCTACCTGGGCGTCGTCCACAGCCTGCCGCTGAACGACGGGATCCGGCTCGTGGCGGATATCGGCGGCGGCAGTACCGAGCTGATCCTCGGCCAGGGACCCAAGCCGCGCGCGCTGGAGAGTCTCAATATCGGCTGCGTCGGGCTCACCGAGCAATTTTTTCCCGGCGGCGTCGTCACGCGCGAGGGCTTCGACAAGGCGCGCCTCGCCGCCCGCCTGGAGCTCCGGCCCGTGAAAGCGTTTTTCCGCAACGCAGGCGAGCTGGAAGCGATCGGCGCCTCCGGGACGATGCGTGCGACCGAGAGCGTCGCCCGCGAGCTCGGGCTCATCGAGGAGCAGGGACTGACGCTCGCAGCCGTCGAGGAGCTGATCCGGCGCGTCCTCGCTTTCGAAACGGTGGCGGCCATCGAGCTCAAGGGCCTCTCGGAGCGCCGTGCGCAGGTCTGGCCGGGCGGGCTCGCGATCGTCGCCGAGCTGTTTGTTGCCCTCCGGATGCCGGCGCTGAAAGTGTCCGACGGTGCACTGCGCGAAGGTCTGCTCTACGACCTGCTGGGCCGCCTGCAGCACGAGGACGCGCGCAAGCGGACCGTCCGTGCAATGGCATCGCGCTACCACGTCGACCGGGCGCAGGCGAAACGCGTCGCGACGACGGCGCGGAGCCTGCTCGACCAGTGCCACGCCGCCTGGGCATTCCCGATGCCGTTTTCGGCAGAAATGCTCGACTGGGCATCGCGGCTGCACGAGATCGGGCTCGACATCTCGCACAGCGGCTTCGAACGGCACGGCGCCTACATCGCGGAGAATGCCGACATGCCGGGCTTTCCGCGGGCCGAGCAGCGCCTGCTCGCCTTCCTGATCGATAGCCAGCGCAACAGCATCAACGTGCGCCGCCAGCGCGAGCTGCCGCGGTCGTGGCGCACGACGGCGCTCAGGCTGTCGGTGCTCCTGCGCCTGGCCGTATTGCTGAATCGCAGCCGCAGCACGGTCGAGTTGCCGCCCATCCGGCTGACCGTCGGCGAGGATTCCGTCGAACTGGCCTTCGACCGGGACTGGCTGGCATCGAACCCGCTGTCGGTCGCGGACCTCGAACGCGAGCGCGGCCACCTGGCCGCCGTCGGCTACCGGCTGGAGTTCGGCTGACGGCAGTTACCGCTCAGGCCGGCGGTACGCTGGGCCTGGCGAGTTTTTCGAGGAAGGTCTCCTGGGCCGAGACGCGCGGCTCGTCGCCCGGCGTCAGCCGCTCATAGCTGCCGTCGGACAGGAGGCGCCACGCCTGGCAGTTGTCGGCGAGAAAGAGTCCGAGATCTTCGCGGAGCTGTTCCTTGAGGTGCTTCTGCCGGATCTCGAAGCAGGATTCGTTGCGCCTGAGCAGGTTGCGCTCCATCCAGTCGGCGCTCGAGCAGTAGAACTCCTCGCTGCCGTCGTTCCGGAAATAATAGACCCGGGAATGCTCCAGGAACCGGCCGACGATCGAGACCACGCGGATGTTGTCGGACAGGCCGGGCACGCCGGGGCGCAGCGAACAGATGCCGCGTACGATCAGGTCTATCTCGACGCCGGCCTGCGATGCTTCGTAGAGCGCGTCGATGATGCCGGTTTCCTCGAGCGAATTGATCTTGGCGATGATCCGCCCCTCGCCGCCCCGGCGCGCATGTTCGGCTTCGCGGCCGATCTTCTCGAGCAGCGCGTCGTAGAGGTTGAAAGGCGAGGCGAGCATCCGGTTCAGGTCCCGGGCCTCGGTGAGGCTCGTGAGCTGCATGAACATCTTGTGCACGTCCTCGCCGAGGCGCTTGCTGGCGCTCAGGTAACCGTAGTCGGTGTAGACGCGGGTCGTCGCGTGATGGTAGTTGCCGGTACCCAGGTGCACGTAGCGCACCAGCTCTCCCGCCTCGCGCCGCACGACCAGCGTCATCTTGGCGTGCGTCTTGTAGCCGACGAGGCCGTAGACCACGTGCGCGCCCGCCTCCTGGAGCCGGTTCGCGAGCGCGATGTTGGCCGCCTCGTCGAAGCGCGCCATCAGCTCGATGACGACGGTGACCTCCTTGCCGGAGCGCGCGGCCTTGACGAGCAGGTCCACGATCGGCGAATCGGCACCGGTGCGATACAGAGTCATCTTGATTGCCAGCACGTCGGCGCCCGTCGCCGCGGCGCGGATGAACTCGATGACCGGCGCGAACGACTGGTAGGGATGGTGCAGCAGGACGTTCTGTTTCGCGAGCACACGGAAGATGTCCACGCCTTCGCGGAGCTGCGCGGGCAGGCCCTGCTGGAACGGCGGGTAGAGAAGTTGCGGCCGGTCGTCGAGGTTGCAGACAGTCGCCAGCCGGTTCAGGTTGACCGGCCCCTCGACGAGGTACATGTCCTCCTTCTGCAGCCGGAAGTGGTCGAGCAGGAATTCCTGCAGGTCCTCCGGACACTGGTGGCTGACCTCGAGGCGGACCGCCGCGCCGTAGCGGCTGGCCTCGAGCTGGCCCTCGAGTTCCAGTACCAGGTCGTTGACCTCCTCGTCGTCGACGTAGAGGTTGCTGTTGCGCGTGACCCGGAACTGGTAGCAGCCACCGACCTCGAGACCCGGAAACAGCTCGGCGACGTGAACGCGGATGATCGACGACAGGAAGACGAATGCGTGTGCCCCCGGCGTCGCGAGTTCGGCAGGCAGGCGGATGATGCGCGGCAAAGAGCGCGGTGCCTGCACCATGCCGCGGTGTCGCCGACGGCCGAAAGCGTCCTTGCCCTGCAGCCGGACGATGAAATTGAGGCTCTTGTTCAGGATGCGCGGAAACGGCCGCGACGGGTCGAACGTGAGCGGGGTCAGCACGGGCACGACCTGCTCCAGGAAATAGCGCCTGAGCCACTTGCGTTGCTCGGCGTTCCAGTCCCGGCTGTGCACGAAGTGAACGCCGGCCGCGGCGAGTTCCGGGAACAGCACGTCGTTCAGCTGGCGATACTGGGTCTCGATGATCGACAGCATCTGCTCGCGTATAGCGTCAAAGACGTCCTGCGGCGACATCGCATCCGGGCTGCGCGCCGGTGCGCCGATCTCGATGCGCTGCTTCAGCGCGGCGACGCGGATCTCGAAAAACTCGTCGAAGTTCGTGCTGGTGATACAGAGGAACCGCAGCCGTTCCAGGAGCGGCACATCGGGATCCAGCGCCTGCGCGAGCACGCGGCGGTTGAACTCGAGCTGGCTCAGCTCGCGGTTGATATAGACGGCGTCGGGCGAAAAGGCTGGGGCGTCCACGGTCGGCTCGTTGAAGGGGCAGGGCAGTATAGCAACGGCCGCGTTTCCGGGCCGTTACGGTGTACCGCTCAGCCGGGGGCGTGCACGGCGCCGAGGGTGACGGCCCGGCTCGCGCCGGTGACCGACGGCAGGTTGCCGGGCAGGCCCTCGATACGGCGCATGGCGAGCCAGGCGAATGCGACTGCCTCAACCCAGTCGGGATCGAGCCCGTACTTTGCTGTCGAGGCGACGGCGACGCCCGGCAGCGCCGTGCTGAGCCCGGCCATCAGGGTCGCATTGTGCGCGCCGCCGCCGCAGACGAGGAGTTCGTCGATGCCGGCTGCCGGTACGGCATCGGCGATGCTGCCGACCGTGAGGGCCGCGAGCGTCGCCTGCACGTCGGCGGCGTCGACCGTGTCCACGCCGTGTCGCGCCAGCCATCCGGGATTGAAATACTCGAGGCCGGTGCTCTTCGGCGGCGGCGCCGCGAAATAAGGATCGGCCAGGAGCCGCGCCAGCAGCTCCCGGTCGACGGATCCCGAGCCCGCCCAGGCACCGTCGCGGTCGAAGGGCTGCGCGCGGTGCCGGCGGATCCAGGCATCGAGCAGCGCGTTGCCGGGCCCGGTGTCGAAGCCGGTGACTGGCGCGTCGTCCGCGGGCAGCAGCGTCAGGTTGGCGATGCCGCCGATGTTCAGTACGCCGCGCGCCCGTCCGCGCTCCCGGAACAGCCACTCGTGGAACCCCGGCGCGAGCGGGGCGCCTTCTCCGCCGGCGGCGAGATCGGCGCGGCGGAAATCGGCCACGGTCGTAATCCCGGTGCCGGTCGCTATGACCGCGGGATCACCGACCTGCAGCGTGAACGGCTCGCGGGCACGGGGCTGGTGCCGGACGGTCTGGCCGTGACTGCCGATCGCGCGGACGGCTGTCGCCTCGACGCCCGCGGCCGCGAGCAGTTCGACGGCGGCGTCGCGAAACGCGCAGCCGACGGCCCGATCCAGGCTGCCGATCGTGTCGACGTCGCAGTCGCCGGGTGCCGCGACGGCCGCGGCCAGTCGCGCCCGCAGTGCATCGGGATAGAGGTGCGCGTGCGTTGCGACGAGATCGATGGCGTGATCGCCGAAGCCGACGAGCGCGGCGTCGATGCCGTCCATGCTCGTGCCCGAAATCAGGCCGATGTAGAGCGGAGCCAGGGCGCCGGCTCCTAGCGGTCGGCCAGGGCGATCGTCGCGAGCTTCGTCGTCTTGAAGCGCTCGAGTTCCTCGAGGATCGGCTGGGCGGTCGCGAGAAACCGCTCACGATATTCGCTGCCGATCGGGTCGGCCTTGGGCAGCTCGACGGTACGCGGATTCCGGTGGACGCCGTTCACGCGATATTCGTAGTGCAGGTGGCTCGCCGTCGCGAGGCCGCTCGAACCGACGTAGCCGATCGTCTGGCCCTGCCGGACCCGGGCGCCGACCCGCGCCTGCGATGCGAATTTCGACATGTGTGCGTAGAGCGTGGTGATGTTGCCGCCGTGCTGCAGGATGACGGCATTGCCGTAGCCACCCTTGACGCCGCGGAAGATGACTTTGCCGTCGCCCGCGGCCTTGATCGGCGTCCCGCGCGGCGCCGCGTAGTCGACGCCGCGGTGTGCCCGGATGGTGTTGAGTATGGGATGGCGGCGGCGCGGATTGAAGTTGGAGCTGATGCGCGTGAAGTCGACCGGCGCCCGGATGAAAGCCTTGCGAACGCTCAGGCCGTCCGGCGTGAAGTAATCGGCGCGACCCGAGTCGTCGACGAAGCGGATGGCCTGGTAGGTGCGGCCGTCGTTCACGAACTCGGCGGCGATGATCTCGCCGTCGGTCACGAACTCGCCGTCCTGCCAGATCTCCTCGTACATCAGGTAGTACTGATCGCCCTTGCGGATGTCGAGGACGAAGTCGACGTCCCAGGCGAAAATGCCGGCGACGTTCATGATCACTTTGTCGGACAGTCCGGCAGCCGCCGCACTCTCGAACAGCGAAGTCTCGATGACGCCGTGCGCCTGGCGCCGCCGCACGTCGATCGGCCGTTCGACGTAGCTTGCGCGGAAGGCGTCCCCGTCCCGCTCGACCTTGAGCGCCTCGGTGAGGCTGAGCGCCGTGTACATGCTCACCAGGCGCCCCTCGTCGTGCTCGATTTCGAAAACGTCGCCCGGCTTGATGCGCCGGAACTGGCGGCCGGCCTCGTCGAGGCGCGCGATCATCGCGAGATGACCGAGATCGAGCTGATGTTGCCGGAACAGCTTGTCGAGCGTGTCGCCGGAGCGAATGGTCAGCGTCAGCGTGTCGAATTCGGGCTCGGGCAGGAGCACCAGCGGAATCGGGCTGATGACGGGTTCCACCGGTGCCGCAACCGGCGTCGTGTGTTCGGGTGGTGCAGCGGTCAGCGACGGCGCCTCCGCGACCATGGCCGGCGGTGGTGCGGGCCGATCGACAAGGCCCGCCAGTCCGAGAGCAAGGAGGGGAATACCGAGACCGACGGCGAACCACATGAAGGCACGGGACGTGCCCGGTCGCCTGGGTTGCGTCGGCTTGTAGTCGTGCAGCAGTGGACTGGTCGGACGATGCAAGTCGGCGCCCCGGCTCTCGATCTGCGCGTACTCTACCGTGGGTCTCGAAACAGGTCAAAGAAAACTGTTATAAGTCATGGTGTTAATGTGACATCGAAGGAACGGTCGCGGCGACCGCCGATTCTGCCCGGCAGGATGCTACAGTTCGCCTCCAGTCACCCCGCACAGGCTCAGATGACGTCGACCAGGGAACAACTCGCGGAACTCGTCCGCGGTGCCGAGGAGGTGCTGCCGGAAGGCGCACTCGAGGCGAAGCTCGGGCACGGGCGGCCGCTCGTCGTCAAGGCCGGGTTCGACCCGACCGCGCCTGACCTGCACATCGGCCACACGGTGCTGATCAACAAGATGCGGCGCTTCCAGGAATTCGGCCACGACATCGTGTTCCTGATCGGGGATTTCACCGGCATGATCGGCGACCCCTCGGGCAAAAACGCAACGCGGCCGGCGCTTGCCCCCGAGGAAATACGGCAGAATGCCGAGACCTACGAGGCCCAGATCTTCAAGATCCTCGATCCGGAGCGGACGCGCATCGAGTTCAACTCGCGCTGGATGGGCGAGATGGATGCCGCGGGCCTCATCAGGCTTGCTTCGCACTACACCGTCGCGCGCATGCTCGAGCGCGACGATTTCAGCAAGCGTTACGCGGGCGGGCAGTCGATCTCGATCCACGAATTTCTCTACCCGATCGTGCAGGGCTACGATTCCGTCGCGCTCAGGGCAGACGTCGAACTCGGCGGCACCGACCAGAAATTCAACCTGCTGGTCGGGCGTGCGCTGCAGCAGGACTACGGCCAGGAGCCGCAGGTCGTCATGACGATGCCGCTGCTCGAGGGTCTCGACGGCGTGCAGAAAATGTCGAAGTCCCTCGGCAACTACGTCGGCATCACGGAGCCGCCGGGCGAGATGTTCGGCAAGCTCATGTCCGTGTCGGACGAGCTGATGTGGCGCTACTTCGAGCTCCTGAGTTTCCGCTCGCTGGACGACATCCGGGCCCTGCAGAAGCGGGTGACCGGCGGCATGAACCCGCGCGACGCGAAATTCGAGCTCGCCACGGAAATCGTCGCGCGGTTTCATGGCGATGCGGATGCGGCTGGGGCAAAAGATGAGTTCGTCGCGCGCTTCCGCGAGGGCGCGATGCCGGAGGACATGCCGGAGGTCAGCCTTGCGAGTGACAACGGGCAGCTGGGCATCGCGCACCTGCTGCGCGAAGCGGGGCTGGTCGCCAGCACGTCGGAGGCGTTTCGCATGATTAAGCAGGGCGCGGTACGGATCGACGGCGTCCGCGTCGAGGATCGCGGGCTGGCGGTGGACGCCGGCACGACCCATGTCTACCAGGTCGGCAAACGGCGGTTCTCGCGCGTCAGCGTGGTCTGAGCAGGGAATCCCTGCGGCCCGCGGACGTCTAAACCGCGGAAAGGCAAAAAGGACGGAATCGGATGAAGGACTGGGCAGCGGCAACAATCTTGCTCGCCACGGCCGTCGCGGGCCAGGCAAGCGCAGCGACACCGGAGGAGGAAGAACTCGCGCGCCAGGCCGCGTTCAGGGACGGCATGCAGGAGATCGTTACCGCGCTCGATGCCGGCGACACGGACCGGTTCGTGGCGGCGACGCGCGAGGACGAACTGCTGGAGCGCATCTTCGGCCTGCGGCTCATCGACCAGAAGGTCAAGCGCAGCTTCTCCGACGACCTGGAGTTTCGCTATGCGAGCCTGGTGGAGTCCGGCCTGCCGGTCTCCGAAGAGGGGACAGACGCGACTCTGCTCGGCGTGGAGTCGCGCGGCAACCGGGGCCGCGCGGTCGTGCGATTCGACCTGCCCGATTTCCAGTTCAACTACCACGAGTACGAGCTGGCTCTCGATGACGGCAACCGGGTCGTGATCCTCGACTGGGTCGATTTCCTGAACGGCGAGCGCTTCAGCGACCACATCGGCATGATGCTCGTGAAGGCCGCGCCCGGGCGCCCCGCGGTGCGCAAGCTGATCGACTTCCAGAACGTCAGGGAGCCGCAGCTATTCCAGTTCACCGAGCTTCTGAAGGCCGCGCGCGACCGGCGCAAGGACCGCTACGTCGAGATTCTCAAGGACATGGACGAGGCGCTCAGGCGCCAGCGGGTCGTCGTGCTGACGAGCGTGCAGCTTGCGAAGCAGGTCCGGGATCGCAGGATGCTGCGCTCGGCGCTGGTCGAGATGGCGCAATACCATCCCGAGGAGCCGCTGTTCTCCCTGGCGCTGCTCGATTACTACTTTCCGGCGCGGCGCTTCGAGGATGCCCACGGAGCGCTGGTCAGGCTGGCCGGGCGCCTCGACGCCGACGACGCGGCCATGGAGGCGCGGCTGTCGGCGGCGACCCTGGTGATGGGCCGCATCGCCGACGCCAATGCCCACGCGGATCGCGCCCTCGAGCTCGAGCCGGACCTGGAACTCGCGTGGTGGTCGGCGCTCCGGGCCCGGGCGGCCGCGGAGGACTACGGCCGGGCCGTCGCGGCGCTTGCGGCGCTCGAAAAGGACTTCGGCTACAAACTGGACCGGGCCGCGCTGGAACGGGACCCGGGCCTCGCGGGCTTGCTCGGGTCCGGGGAGTACCTCAGCTGGCGCGAGGGCGGGTCCTGAGGCGGGCCGCCCGATGTCGCAAATCTGGCGGAATACAGGTTGACGCACGGCATTCGGCCGTTATAATGCGCATCCCCCGGAGGCACGGTGTCCTCCGGCGGACCCCCAAACCGGAAAGGTACCCAGGCCCGGGACTGTTCAAATATCCCGTGAGGCCTGTATAATTGTGGGTCTGCCCCGCGAAAACGACCCAGGTCGGATTCGCCCCGGGGACCGCTCTTTAACAATGCGAAACAGATAATTTGTGTGGGTGTTCGCGTCGGGATTTGTCTAGGCAAATACCAACGTGAAAACCCGAGTTCATTCTTGTAATTCGGGGATCGCGTTCTTTAGGTAAAGCTCAAAGCTTTAAACTGAAGAGTTTGATCCTGGCTCAGATTGAACGCTGGCGGCATGCCTAACACA
>JAWWBD010000109.1:0-9767 GCA_033721115.1 Woeseiaceae bacterium
CATGCTGTCCGAGCGCGAGAAACTGAACGACGACATCCAGGGCATCCTGGACCCGCGCACGGACAACTGGGGCATCAAGGTCGCCAACGTCGAGATCAAGCACGTGGACCTCGACGAGAGCATGATCCGCGCGATCGCGCAGCAGGCCGAGGCCGAGCGCTCACGGCGTGCGAAGGTGATCAATGCCGAGGGCGAGAAACAGGCGGCGCAGATGATCGCGGAAGCGGCAAGGACGCTGGCCAGCGAGGAGCAGGCGCTGCAGGTGCGTTACCTGCAGACCCTGAAGGAGATCGCCAACGAGAAGACCAATACCATCGTCTTCCCGATGCCGATCGAACTGGTCGAGCCCATCATGCACTACGCCCGGAAGGCGAAGAAAGCGGGGGAATCGTAACCGTAAACTCGGCGCCACCGAGCGATCCGCGGCGCACGGCGAGGCTGCCGCCGTAGGACTCCGCGATGTCCTTGACGATCGCGAGGCCGATGCCGTGCCCCGGCCGTGATTCGTCGAGCCGCGTGCCGCGCTGCAGCAGTTCGTCCGCCGCGTCCTCCGGCACGCCGGGACCGTCGTCCCCGACCCTGAGCAAGAGGCCCGTAGCCCTCGGGTCCGCCGCCGACGCCGTGCCGACCTCGACATCGACCTCCGTCTCGCACCATTTGCACGCGTTGTCGATGAGATTGCCGGCCAGTTCCAGGAAGTCGCCGGTGTCGCCCCGGAACCGGATGCGGTCGTCGATCGTTACGCGGATTTCCGGTGCCTTGTCCCGGTAGACCTTGCGCAGGCCGTCCACGAGCCGGTTGACTTCGCGCGCGACGTCGACCGGCGCGAGGACCAGTTTTTCGGCGTCCGACGCCGCCGGTTTGCGGAGCTGGTAGCGAACGATCTCGTCCATCCGGTCGACCTGCTCGTTGATCCGCAGCGCGATCTCATGCTGGCCGATGTCGCCGAGCAGGGAGCGAACGGCGGCCAGCGGCGTCTTCAGACTGTGCGCCAGGTTGTCCAGCGTGAAGCGGTAGCGGTCCGAACGGGCCCTTTCGCTGTCGATCAGCAGGTTCATGTTGCGCGCCACCCCGGTCAGCTCGGACGGGAACGCGCCGGACAGCGACGCGCGGGTCCCCTCCTCGATCTCGCCGATCTCGGCTTCGATCTGCCGGAGCGGTTGCAGGAGCCGCCGCATCAGGACCGAGATGGCCAGGAGCATCACCAGCGCAACCAGCGCGAACCAGCCGAACAGCTGGCCCCGGAAGCGCGCAAGCTGGGCGTTGAATGCGTCCATGCTCTCAGCCACCTTGAATACGAAGGGCCGGAGCTCGCCGTCCGGGAATTCCCACTCCACGGCCAGGGCGAGCGTCAAAAGCGGGGTCCCGTCGGCCAGCGTTTCCTCGAGAAACAGGTGATTGCCGACCGCGGGCACGATGCCTTCCGGGATCTCTAGGCCCAGCGCCGACCGCGAACGCCAGATGACCTCCCCGTCGGCAGCCCGGATCTCGCCGTAGAGCCCGGAGCCGATATTGTTGAACCGCGGCTCGTAGAGATCGGGCGGCATGACGAGACGGCCGTCGTTCCCCGGCTCGGCGGCGCCCAGGAGCGAGATCAGCTGACCGTCGAGGATATCCTCGCGTGCCTGCTCGCCGGCCTTGCGAAAAGCCGTATCGAGAATGACGATGGTCGTCCCGAAAAAGACCAGGAGCAGCAGACTGACGGAAATCAGGAGTCGGGCGCTGAGTGAGGACATGCCCCGTCTCAGCCGGAAGCGTTGCGTTCCAGCGCGAACCGGTAGCCGCGGCCCCTCAGGGTCTCGATCGGCTTGATCGAATTGTCGGGATCCATTTTCTTGCGCAGCCGGCCGATGAAGACCTCGATCACGTTGCTGTCGCGCTCGAAGTCCTGGTCATAGAGACGCTCGGTCAGCTCCGTCTTCGACACGACCTGGCCGGCCCGCACCATCAGGTATTCGATGATCTTGTACTCGAAGCTCGTCAGGTCGACGGCTTCGTCATTGACCCGCAGCTCCTGGCGGGACAGGTCCAGCTCCACGGGCCCTGCCGTCAGCTTCGACGAAGCCCAGCCGCCGCTGCGCCTGAGCAGCGCCTGCACGCGGGCGCTGACTTCCTCGAAATGGAAGGGCTTGACGACGTAGTCGTCGGCACCCGCCTCGAGTCCGTCGACCTTGTCCTGCCAGCGATCCCGTGCCGTCAGGATCAGGATCGGGTAGCTTTTGCCCTGCTTGCGCAGCTCGCGAATGATCTCGAGCCCGGACATCTCGGGCAGCCCGAGGTCGACGATGGCGAGGTCGACCGGGTACTCCAGCGCATAGTAGAGGCCTTCCTTGCCGTCGGCGGCCTGCTCGACCGCAAACCCGGCTTCGGTGAGCTTGTCGGCGAGCGACGCGAGCAGCGTCTGATCGTCTTCGATTACGAGGAGACGCACGGGGCCGCTCAGCGCCGGTCGAGTTTGCGACCCTGGACCTTGTGCGTCTTGACCTTGCCGTCCTTGGTGAGCACCTTGATGTGGTGCACCTCGCGGCCGCCGCTGACGCGGGTCTCGGCGCTGACGATCCTGCCGTCGGTGCGGCGCCGGACCTGTTCGATCGCCTCGGACAGGGTCTTGCCGTTACCCTGCGTGATCGTGAAATCGGGCTCGTCGACAGCGCCGGACGCATCCGCGACGCGCCTGAGCGACGCCTCGGGGTCGAAGGCCGCGGCCGGCAGCGCCGGGAGCAGCACGAGGGTCAGCGCCAGGAGAGCAAAGGGTCTTTTCTGCAAGGTCTTCATCGCGGTTCGCCACCCGGCCGCCATCACAACCGGCACTGCCGACAAGTGTGGTCCGTCGGCAGGCCGATTGCAATGAACCCCGTCACGTCACTTACCCGGCCGGCCGGACGTCGACGCGGATGCGGAGCCGCGGACCGGGGTCGTGCGGCATCCGGGTCGCGTACTTCTGGCCCTGGTAGCGATACACGACGTCGTAGCCGTCGATGCGCTCTTCCTCGCGCTTCTCGTAGCGCGTCTGGCAGCGCTCCACCGGCCGGGCGATTTCCTCGGTCCGGTAATGCCCCGCCGTACGGCGCGCGCTGTCGTTGGCAACGGCGGCACCGATCAGCGATCCCGCCACGGTGGCGGCATCGTTACCGCGACCGCTGCCAAACTGATGTCCGACGACGCCGCCGATGATCGCACCCATGAGTGTGCGCCCCGCCGTACCGCGCGGCCGGTGGTCGACCGTGTAGTACTCGGTATCCTGCCAGCACTCGCGAACCGGCGTCGTGACCGATACGTAGCGTACGATCGGCCGGGCACTCAGTACCGTGGCATAGTCGTAGACCGGTCCCGCGCGACGGGCATAGCCGTTCGCGGACACCGTCTGGGCCCGGAAGCTGCGGTTGTCGTGGTCGGCGACCGCCTGTGTGGACAGCCCCAGCAGCAGAGCCGCTGCGGCCAGACCTGCTGTGATGCGCGTGCTGTTCATTGTCCTGCTCCTTAAAGCTTCTGTTGGCGACCGGCCTCTCGGCCAGCGTGAGCCAAGATTAGGCCAGGGGCAATGAACCGTGGCTGAATGAAAAAGCGTCTTTTTTGCCAGGCAGCTGAACGGTTTATGAACCCAGCCGGCGCTTGGCCGCGCGCCACTCGCGCTCCATGGCCTCGTGGCCCAGGTCGGCCAGCGCACGCCCGTCGGCGGCCAGCGCGTCTTCCATGTCCCGGAACCGGGCCTCGAACTTGCGGTTGGCCGTATCGAGGGCCCGTTCCGGGTCGACGTCGAGGTGTCGTGCCAGGTTCACGACGGCGAACAGCAGGTCGCCCAGTTCCTCCTCGATCCGCGCCGGGTCCCGTTCACCGGCAGCCACGCCGAGTTCGTCGAGCTCCTCGCGGATCTTGTCCCGGACGCCCTGCCGGCTGTCCCAGTCGAATCCGACGCCGGCTGCCCGCTTGCCGAGCTTCTCGGCCCGCTTCAGTGCCGGCAGCGCCCTGGCCACGCCGGCCAGCGCGCTCGCATCGTCCCCGTCCTGCCGTTCTGCCGCCTTGATGCGCTCCCAGTCACCCTTCGCCTGGCCGGCAGCGCGTTCCTCGCTGTCGCCGAACACGTGCGGATGGCGCCGCAGGAGCTTGGCCGCGATCGAGCCGGCGACCGCCTCGAAGTCGAAATGGCCCGCCTCCTCCGCCATGCGGGCGTGGAAGACCACCTGCAGCAACAGGTCGCCGAGTTCGTCCCGCAGGCCCGGCATGTCGTCGCGGGCAATCGCGTCGGCGACCTCGTAGGCTTCCTCGATCGTGTACGGTGCAATGCTCGCGAAGTCCTGGTCCACGTCCCAGGGACAGCCCTGCTGCGGATCCCGGAGCCGCGCCATTATCTCTAGCAGTTTCTCCAAATTACTCATAACTATTTGATTTTTATTTGATCAAGGAATTGCAACACAATGAATGCGGTGGCACCCCAGATCCGGTGCCCGTCGTACTCGAACTCGGTGAGCGCCATCCGGCGGCCCCGGACCTCCCGCTCCCGTACCCGGCGATTGGCCGGATCGGCAAGAAAAGTGAGCGGCACCTCGAAGGCGCTGGCGACCTCGGCGGCGTCGATCCGGAGCCTGGCCCCGTCCGCGACCAGGCCGACGACCGGGGTGATGGCATAGCCGGTCAGAGTCGGCATCGGTTCGAGGAAGCCCAGCACCGACACCTGGTCCCGGTCGATCCCGATTTCCTCGTGTGTTTCCCTGAGCGCGGTCGCCAGGATGTCGGTATCGGCCGCTTCCATCCGCCCGCCGGGAAAGCTGATCTGGCCCGCATGGGACCTCAGCTCGGCGGCGCGTTCCGTAAAAAGCAGCCGGAGCTCTTCGCCGCGGCGGTCCAGGACCGGGACCAGCACGCCGGCCGGGGTCAGCGTACCGGCGAGCCGTTGGCGCAGGTCCCCGGGCCAGCGCTCGCTGCCCGGCGGCATCATGACGTCGGTCGGGTTCGCGGGCGGCAACGTGCCGGCGAGCCGACGGCGCAGGTCCGCTGCGGACAGTGTCCGGGTGGGGGGCATGGTCGACTCGGGCTGGCTCAGTTCCTGATGCCGCCCTCGGTCAGCGCCGCGGGGTCGAGCAGGCGATCGAGCTCCTCGTCGGTCAGGTCCGTCAGCTCCTTCGCGACCTCCTTGACGGACCGGCCCTCGGCATAGGCCTTTTTCGCGACCGCGGCGCCCTTTTCGTAACCGATCACGGGATTCAGCGCCGTAACGAGGATCGGGTTTCGGCCGAGCGCCGCCTCGATATTCTCCCGGTTGACCGTGAAACCGGCGATGGCCTTGTCGGCCAGTACCCCGGCACTCGCGGCCAGCAGTTCGATGCTCTGCAGCAGGTTGTAGGCGACCACGGGCAGCATCACGTTGAGCTGGAAGTTCCCGGACTGGCCGGCCACCGTAATCGTGGCGTCGTTGCCGATGACCTGGGCGCAGACCATCGCGACCGCTTCCGGTATCACCGGGTTGACCTTGCCCGGCATGATGCTCGAGCCGGGCTGCAGCGCGGGCAACGCGATCTCGGCGATACCGGCGAGCGGACCCGAGTTCATCCAGCGCAGGTCGTTCGCGATCTTCATCAGGCTGACGGCGAGCACGCGGAGCTGCCCGGAGGCCTCGACCGCCGAATCCTGGGTACTCAGCGCTTCGAAGAGGGACGCCGCGGTCTTGAACTCGATGCCGGTCTCCTCCGACAGCAGCACGGCGACCTTGGCGCCGAAGCGCGGATGGGCGTTGATGCCGGTGCCCACGGCCGTACCGCCCTGAGCGATCGCCGTGAGCCGCTTGAGCGAATCCTCGAGGCGGGCACGCCCGCTGTCGACCTGGGCCCGCCAGCCGTCGAGTTCCTGGCCGAGCGTGACCGGCATCGCGTCCATCAGGTGCGTGCGTCCGGTCTTGACGACATTCCTGCACTCGTCGGCCTTCGCCTCGAGCGTGGCGGCCAGCTGCCCGAGCGCCGGCAGGAGCTTGTCGGTGATCGCGATCGCGGCGCTCACGTGCACGCAGGTCGGAATGACGTCATTGGAACTCTGGCTCATGTTGACGTGATCGTTCGGGTGCACGTCTTTGCCGAGGATGCCGGTCGCCAGATGGGCGATGACCTCGTTCGCATTCATGTTCGAACTCGTGCCCGAACCGGTCTGGAACACGTCGATCGGGAACTCGCCGTCGTGCTCGCCGGCAGCGACGGCCTGCGCCGCCTGCTGGATCGCCCGGGCGACGTCGCTCTTCATGAGTCCGAGCTCGGCGTTGGCGCCGGCGGCGGCCCACTTCACGAGCCCCAGCGCCGCGATGAATTGCCGCGGCATCACGAGCCCGCTGATCGGAAAATTCTCGACTGCGTGCTGGGTCTGCGCACCCCAGAGCGCATCCTTCGGCACCCGCAGCTCGCCCATGCTGTCGTGCTCGGTGCGGTACGCTTTGTCGGTCATGGCCTGCCTCTCTGGTGTATGATTCGCCTCTTGCGCGCGCCAGTCTACACGGGTTTGTCCGACATGAAAGTCTCCACGCTCAAGGCCCTTTCGCCGGTCGACGGCCGGTATGCGAGCAAGGCGGACGCACTCCGGGACCTCCTGAGCGAGTATGGTCTGATCCGCTTCCGGGTCCTGATCGAGGTGCGCTGGCTGCAGTGCCTCGCCGACGAACCGGGAATCGCGGAACTCGAGCCGCTTTCCAACGTCATGAAGGACGTCCTGAACCGGATCGTAGACGATTTCTCGATCGACGACGCCGAGCGTATCAAGGTCATCGAAGCCGGGACCAACCACGACGTCAAGGCCGTCGAATACTTCATCCGCGAGCGTCTCGGTGAAGGACCCGAGACGGACCGGCTCAGGGATTTTCTTCACTTCGGTTGCACGTCGGAAGACATCAACAACCTGGCCTATGCACTGATGCTGCGGCATACGCGCAGCGAGGTGCTGGTGCCGAAAATGCGGACGGTGCAGGCGAGCCTCCGCGCGATGGCCCGGGACCTGGCCGGGTTCGCGATGCTGTCCCGCACCCACGGGCAGACGGCGAGCCCGACCACGGTCGGCAAGGAAATCGCCAATGTCGTCGTGCGCCTCGAACGCGCCGAATGCGCACTCAGGGCCGTCGAGATCCTGGGCAAGTTCAACGGCGCGGTCGGCAATTTCAATGCGCATCACGTTGCCTATCCCGAAGTCGACTGGCGCGCACTGAGCAGCCGCTTCGTGGAATCGCTGGGACTCGGTGCCAATCCCTACACGACCCAGATCGAGCCCCACGACTGGACGGCGGAATACGCCGATGCGCTGGCGCGGTACGACACGGTCCTGATCGACTTCTGTCGCGACGTCTGGGGCTATATTTCGCTCGGCTACTTCCGGCAGAAGCCCAAGCGAGGCGAGGTCGGCTCCTCCACGATGCCGCACAAGGTCAACCCGATCGACTTCGAGAACGCAGAGGGCAACCTCGGCGTGGCCAACGCGCTGCTGCGGCATTTTGCCGAGAAACTGCCGGTCTCACGCTGGCAGCGGGACCTCACCGATTCGACCGTGCAGCGCAACTTCGGTGTCGCGGTTGCCCATGCCGTCATCGCGATGGACTCGGTGCTGCGCGGCCTCGGCAAGCTCGAACTCGATCCGGAGCGGATCGCCGCGGACCTCGAAGGTGCCTGGGAAGTGCTGGCGGAAGCGGTGCAGACCGTGATGCGCCGCTACGGGCTGCCCGATCCGTCCGAGCAACTGAAACAGCTGACCCGCGGCCGGCCGGTCACGAAGGCGCTGTTGCACGAGTTCATCCGTGGTATCGACATCCCCGAAGCCGAGAAGAGCCGCCTGCTCGCCCTGACGCCGGGACGCTACACCGGGCTCGCGGAGGACATTGCACGGGACCTCTAGGTCCTGCGCAGCGCCCCAAAACCGTGACGCAGTCGACAAGTGTCGCCCTCTTGCACCGGTAAGATGGGGACTCGCCCTGCACTGCGCCGCGGAGCGCTGGCGGCGCCGGGGGAGGTGGCGCAACGAACTCGCAAGAATCGCAGATGGAAGAAGCACGCGAAAAGGGCAAACGCTGGGTCATCTCGACGCAGGAAGAGATGCGCCAGGCCGTCATCGAAGTCGCCCGGCAGGCGAAGCGCAAGGTCTCCATTTTCACGCATGATCTCGAGCCCGGCATCTACGACGATCCCGAGTTCCTAGAGGTAATCAAGCGCATCGTGCTGGCCCAGACCTACTCGCGCATCCGCGTCCTGATCGCGGACCCGACGCGAGCGATCAAGAACGGCAATAATTTTGTGCACCTGGGCCGCCGTCTCAACAGCTACATCGAGTTCCGCCACGTCCGCGACGACCTCCGCACGCACGCGGAGGCGTTCTGCATCGCCGACGAGACGGCGCTGGTCTACCGGCTGCAGGCGAGCCGCTGGGACGGCATCGTCGACACCTACGAGCCGGCGGTCGCGAAACTCTACGGCAAGATGTTCGACGAGATCTGGCTCGCGAGCGAAGTCGAACGGGAATTCCGCCAGCTCGGCATCTGAAGCGCCCGCCCGCGTGCATCCCACCGACCTCGTCTAGCCACTCCCGTCAGCTGCTAGAATCCGGCGCTGATGGATCCGACCGTCCACAAGCAGCGCGTCATTCTCGGCCTCTCGGGCGGCGTCGATTCGGCGGTTGCCGCCCTGCGGCTGCTCGAAGCCGGCGCCGAGGTCGAGGCGCTGCACATGACCAACTGGGAAGACGACGACGGCTACTGCAAGGCCGCCGAGGACCTGCAGGACGCACGCCGCGTCGCCGACCGGCTGGGCATCGTCCTGCACCACGTCAATTTCGCGCGGGAGTACCGCGAGCGCGTATTCCGCTATTTCCTCGCAGAATACGAACACGGCCGGACGCCGAATCCCGACGTCCTCTGCAATCGCGAGATCAAGTTCGGCGTGTTCCTCGAACACGCCCGCCGGCTCGGCGCCGACCTGATCGCGACGGGCCACTATGCGCGCCGCGAGACCGTCGCCGGCCGGCCGGCGCTCTTCCGGGGGCGGGACCGGAACAAGGACCAGTCCTATTTCCTGCACGCCGTAACCACGGCAGCGCTGGGCGCGACGGTCTTTCCGCTCGGTGACCTGACCAAGGACGAGGTGCGCCGGATCGCGCGGCGCAGCGGGCTGCCCGTGTTTGCCAAGAAAGACAGCACGGGCATCTGCTTCATCGGCGAGCGCCCCTTCCGCGAATTCCTCGCGCGGTATCTCCCCGCGCAGCCCGGGCCGATCCTGCGCCCGGACGGTGCGGAGCTGGGTCGTCACCACGGCCTCATGTACTACACGCTGGGGCAGCGCCAGGGCTTGCGGATCGGCGGGCGGCAGGACGCCGGCGACGCACCCTGGTACGTCGTCGACAAGCGCGTGGCGGACAATGCCCTGATCGTCGACCAGGGCGATTCGCCGCTGCTCCTGTCTGCCGCACTCGTCGCAACCGAGCCCACCTGGATCGGCGACCCGCCGGAAGGGCTGGCGGCCGGCACGCGGCTCACGGCGCAGGTGCGGTACCGCCAGCCGGGCCAGGCGTGCCGGGTGCGCGCAGCCGGCGACGGCTCGCTGCTCGTCGAATTCGCCGAACCGCAGCGGGCGGTCGCGCCGGGCCAGTACGTTGTCTTCTACGCCGGCGACCGGTGCCTCGGCGGCGCCCGCATCGAAAGTACCCGGCGTGCCGCAACGGAGGCGTCGCCTGCGCACTCCGCCGCGATGCCCGCGGCCTTCCGGCCGGTGCCGCTCCGGTCGCCATGACGCCAGTGCCGCGGCGCGATGCCGCGC
>JAWWBD010000110.1:0-9758 GCA_033721115.1 Woeseiaceae bacterium
ACTCCAAACAGAAGGACGAGGGCCAGCCGAAAATAGTGAATCGCACCCATGCATTTATCAACGTAGCGAACGGCGACTTCGGGTCAACAACTGCCTCCTAACATCGATTGCGCAGAACGACAGCTATGCGAAGTATAGCAGTCACACCCTCTGTTCATTCATGACAAACAGCAGCCGGCCGGAGGCGGAGAATTCCTCGGTGTCGCCGCGCAGCTCGAGAGACTTTTGACCGCCCCTACGCAACATAAGCTGGGGCACTGGTACGTCGCACCAGCGACCAATTGTGAAGCTGTACCGTTTTGTCGCGTAGCCCGTTGCTACGATAGCCGCACACCTGCGGCAGGGAACACCGATGACACGCGATCAAACCGCAAACCACCAGCGCGCCCTCGACGCCCGCCAGCCCGATCTTACGGTGTTGATGGATGCTGTGACCAGGCCGCACAACGTCTCTGCGATCATCCGCACGGCCGACGCTGTCGGAATCCAGCAACTGCACGCAACCTCGACCGGCGAGTTGGTGCGTCGAAATCGCTCGAGCCTGGGCGGCGCGAAGCACTGGGTCGCCGTGACGACGCACCGTTCGACCCGCGCCGCGCTCACGGCGTTACGCGCCGATGGCTGGCGGCTCGTAGCCGCGTACAGCGGCGAAAGATCGCGCGACTATCGCGATGTCGATTACACGCAGAAGGTGGCCATCATGGTCGGCGGCGAGCACGTTGGCCTGAGCGACGCTGCGCGCGCTGAGGCCGACGAGCACATAGCCATTCCAATGCACGGTCATGGATCGTCGCTGACCGTGTCGGTCGTCGTCGGCATCATTCTGTTCGAGGCCGAGCGACAGCGGCGTGCGGCAGGGCTGTACGATCAGGCGCGCCTGACGCCCGACGAGCGCGCTCGTACACTGTTCGAGTGGTCGTATCCCGACATTGCCGAACGTTGCCGTGCCCTGGGCAAACCCTATCCCGAACTCACGGCGGACGGCATGATCGCGGCAAACCCGCTGATCGACATATCGACCGTCAGCGAGCTGGAGTGATGCCGGGTCGATTTTCGGTACCCGTCAGTAGCAGAAACATCCAGGTATTCGCGCAGATCGCTGACCTTGCCATCGCGAACATCTGCGACAACACAAACGGCCAGGTCCGGTTGACTGCCATCCGGCAGCTCGCCGCAAACCCTGTGCTCCTCGACAAACCCTGTCGCCGTTTCGGATCGCCTGGCTACTTCATACCGGAACTCATCGACGACCCGGAGGGCAGCTCGGGAGAAATCCAGAAGCGATTCGAGATCCGTCGGCGGGTTGTTGTTTTGTCGTGCCTCCTTGCCCGAAGCGGGTCTCCTGCCGTCAGTCCAGCTCAAACTTCCGTGAAGGCAGCTATTCGGACAAAGGATAACGTTCGGGGCTAAAGATGGATTGGTTCCGGGTGACTGCGATACTTGTCTTCATCGCTGTCCATTTCCGGATCGCGTGAAGTCAAAGCTATCATTGAGCCAAACGACACGTTTCCAATATTCTGTATTTTCTTGCCCGGGCCTGCGGGATGCTCGTCCCGACGCTGGACGAGCTCGTCGGACTGTCCGCCGCCTGGATGCTGACGTTTGTCGCCGCCGGCGTGCTGACGGGACTGACCGTCGGCCTCGTCACGGACGTCGCGGTGCTGCGCATGCGCCCGATGCGCGGGCACGGCACCCGGGCAACTCCGGCGCCCGACTTGTAACCAATTTGGCAAAACCCGACTAGAAACCCGAGGTATGCGCTTAGTCGATAACCATGGCGTTCGATGAGAGGAAGAGCATTGATCAACAACGTCCGAGTCAGGCCCGAATCGCCCTTCACCCGATTCACAGTGCTGGTGCCGTTGGCCTTACTGTTCGGCTGCGGCGCGCCGGCGCAGTCCGTCGATCTCCTGATCCGTAACGTCTACGTCTACTCGGGTGCGGGCGAGCATCCGGCCCTGGCCAACGTGGCGATCCGGGACGGCAAGTTCCTGGCAATCGACAAAAGCCGGAAGCAACGATTCAAGGCAACCGGAACAGTCGACGGGAATGCGATGTTCATGTCGCCCGGCCTGTGGGACATGCACGCGCACGTCGCGGACACGGAATCGGGAGGGCTCGATCCCCTGGGCTTTCTCCAGTACGGCGTCACCGGCATCCGGGATACCGGCGGTCACGCGGAACGCATCGACGACCTACAAAAGGCGCTGGCCGACGGCCGCCTGCCGGGACCCAGGATCGAATCCGTCGGCCCGGTGCTGAACGGCCAGGCGTTCGCGTCGTTTCATCTGGCGCTCGACACGCCCGAGCAGGCGATTGCCGCGGTCGAACGCCTGGTCCGCGACAGGCACCGGCAGATCAAGATTCACCGTGCGCTGACACGCGACGTTTACCAATCGATTCTCAGGGCTGCACATGCATCCGGTGCTTCGGTCGTCGGGCACATCCCGCTCGAGGTCAGCCCGCTGCAAGCCTGTGAGCTGGGACAGGACGGCATCGAGCACCTGGGCTCCTTTCTCGAAAGCCATATTGCGACTATGCAGGACGGTGCAAGGGACATCTCGACAGCCATTGCGTACCTGTTGTCCGACGAGGCAGTGCCCTTGTTCGACTGTCTCCGGACGCGGCGCGTGTTCGTCACGCCCACGCTGGTCGTCTACCCGGCCGTGGCGAAAAGCCGCGGCTTCGAAGAGCTGCCCGCGACCCTGGCCGAACAGATCGAAGGGATGCAGGCCGTCGTCTTGCGGCTTTACGAATCGGGCGTCCCGCTGCTGGTCGGCACGGACACGGCCTCGATCGGCCCGCTCAACATCGAGCCGGGGCGTTCCTACCACGCCGAGCTCGAGATGCTGCAGCAGGCCGGCATCCCGCCGCGCGCCATCGTCCGCATGGCGACCGCCAATGCCGCGGCGGCGCTCGGGCTCGACGCCACGCACGGCGCAATCGAGCCCGGCAAGGTCGCCGATTTCCTACTCACGCCGCGGGATCCGGCAGAAGACATTCGGCACCTGGCCGAATTCGACGCCGTCTACGTCAACGGCGAGGCCGTGGTCGCCGCCGCTCCGCCGACTGCTGCCGGACGAGGGAACCAGCGCCCGCGCTCGGGCCCGGTTCAGATCTCCCCGAAATCGAGCACGCGGCCGTCGGCTGCCAGGTAGAAACGGTAGCGGTGGGCGGCATCGGTGGTCTCGAGCACGCAGTAGACGATGCGCACGACGCGGCCGCCGCGGCGCTCGAGGGCGCCGACGCCGAGGTCATCCTCTGCGAGGTACGCGAGGCGCTTCGCGTTTGCCAGGCGCTCGCCGACCGTCACGCGGCTGTACGCCTCGCGCGGGCTGTTCGCGCGAGTCGCCGCGAGCGCGTCGCCCATCGCCGGCGACGCTTCCCACTTCGACCAGGCTTCGAGCACGCCGCGGAGCGTGGCAATCAGCTCGCGCCGGGCGTTCGTCGCCTTGTCCGGCGCGGGGAGCTTGAGCCGCCGCTCGACGCGGCCCGCGATCTCGTGGCCGATCAGCTCGGCATCCGCATCGTCGACGTTTGCGAGCACGGCGATCGTGATGTCGTCGTCGACGTAGCGCCCGATGTACGCGCGGAAACCCTGCCAGGACCCGCCGTGCTCGATGACCCGGCGCCCGCGCTGGTCGGAAATCTCCCAGCCGAAACCGTAGGGATACGGGTGACCGTCCGTCAGTACAACCGGCGACCACCACGCGGCGTACGATGCCTCGCCCATGAGCTTCCGCTCACGCAGCGCTGCGTCCCAGGCTGCGAGGTCGCGCACGCTGAAATACAGCGCGCCGTCCGCCTGCGTGTTGAACGGCGGCGCGACCCAGGCCTGGTTTTTCAGCCCGCCGTCTTCGTCACGTTCGTAGCCCGCCGCACGGTGCGGCACGATGCCGCCTTCCGTGATGACCTGCGTGGTATTCATCCCGGCCGGCGCGAAGATGTTCTTCGCGGCGAACTCGCTCCAGTGCTCGCCCGCCAGCTTCGAGACCAGCACGCCCAGCACCATGTAGCCCGAGTTGCTGTAGCTCCACTGGCTGCCCGGCTCGAACTCGATCGGCAGCTTCGCCGCGACGTCAAGCAGTTCCGCCTCGTTGTAGTCGCGCCGGTAATCGAACTCGGGCCCGTAGTCGCGCATGCCGGATGTGTGCGCGAGCAGGTGCCGTATCGTGATCCGGTGCCAGGCGGCGGGTCCGCCGGGGAAGTGTCGGGCCAGCGGGTCGTCCAGGGCGAGCTTGCCCGCCTCGGCGAGCTGCAGCACGGCCATCGCCGTGAACTGCTTGCCGACCGACCCCGATTGGAAGATCGTGTCGGCCGTCACCGGCACCTCGTGCTCGACGTTCGCCAGGCCGTAGCCCCGCATCTTCGTCACCTTGCCGCCCTCGACGACGAGCACGACGAGCCCGGGGATGCGCTCCGCCTCCATCACACCTGCCACGTAGTCATCCACGGGGTCGGCGACCGAAGTCGTCGCGATCAGGGCCATCAGGATGGCGACGCAGCGCCGGAAAACGGGTCCTTGCACGATTTCTCCTCTCGCCACGCTCACGGCGCGGCGCGCCGTATGACGCGCCCCGGCCGGGCGGCGGTTACGGCGCCGTCGCGCCACACGGTCTCGCCGCCAACCCAGACGCGGGTGATGCCTTCGGACACGCGGTTCGGCTCGAGCGGCGTCGCGCGGTCGATCACGGTGTCCGGATCGAAGAGCACGAGATCCGCCACCATGCCTTCACGCACGAGCCCGCGGTCGGTGAAGCCCATGTGCGCCGCGGCGAGCCCGGACATCTTGTGCACGGCCTCTTCGAGGGTGAGCAACCCCTTTTCGCGGACATAGCGCCCGAGGACCCTGGGATAGGACCCGTACGCGCGCGGGTGAAGATCGACGATGCCGCCGTCGGTGCAGATATTCGAATGCGGCCAGGCGATCAGCTTGGCGATGTCTTCCTCGCGCATGCTCGTGCCGATGATGGCCTCGGCGGACTCGCCGGTCTCCTTTTCCATCTGCTCCGCTTCGGCGGCGAGCTGCGAAAACGCGGTGATCACGTCGGTCTCGCGCAATTCGGCGATCTCGGTCAGCGTCTTGCCGACGTAGTCGGGGTTCGGGTCGAACTTCGTCATCCAGAGCCCGTCGGGCGGCGCGATCTCGTCGAGTGCTTCGGCAATCGCGTCGCGGTCCGTATAGTCACGCTCGGGCAGCAGCACCATGATCGTCGACTGCCAGTACTCGTAGGGATAAATGTCGGCCGTGATGTCGACGCCCGCAGCGCGCGCGGCATCGAGCTTTGCGATCAGCGCATCGGCCGTGCCCCAGAGGCGCTTCATCGCGAGTTTCAGGTGCGACACCTGCACCGGCATGCCGGTCTCGCGGCCGAGCAGGATGATCTCGTCGATCGCGTCCTCGAACCAACGGTCCTCGCTCCGGACGTGGCTGATATAGCGACTCCCGGCGTCCGCTGCGACCTGTGCCAGCGCCAGCACCTCGGCCGTGTCCGAGTGGATGCCGGGTTCGTACTCGAGGCCCGCGGCGAGCCCGAGCGCGCCGGCGCCGAGCTCCTGCTCCAGCAACGCCGCCATTTCTGCCACCTCCGCCGCGGTGGCCACGCGCCGGAAATCCTCGCCCATGACGAGGTCGCGCAGCGTGTTGTGGCCGGCATAGGACGCGACGTTGACGGCGGGCGGCGTCGCTTCGAGCTCGGCGAAGAACTCCGCGAGCGGGTACGGCGAGCCGCCGTCCTGGCCGACGATCACGGTCGTGATGCCCTGGCTCACGACCGGCAGCGCGTCCGGGTGCGCGAGGATGTCGTCGTCGGCGTGGCTGTGGGTGTCGATGAACCCGGGCGCGAGCACCTGCCCCTGGCCGTCGACGACCGTGTCGCCCGCGCAGCGCGCGACGGTGCCGACGGACGCGATGACGCCGTCCGCGATCCTGACGGTACCCGTGAACGCGGGCGCACCCGAACCATCGACGACGGCAACGTTGGTAATGACCAGCCCGGCAGCGGCACAGGCCGCCGGTTCGTCACGGCTGCATGCGGCCAGCACCGCCACGGCGAACACCGCCAGCGCGGCATGTCTGATTCGCATAGATCCCCCCTCGTTCAGCGGCACCCAGTATAGCGGGCCGGAGGCGCCGGTATACTCCGTGCAGGATTCTCACGCTGAAACCCGATGGCCGATCCACCTGCAGCACTGCGCATCGACCGCTGGCTCTACTGCTGCCGCTTTTTCAAGACGCGCAGCCAGGCCACGGCGGCGGTTGCGGGCGGCCACGTGCGCCTGAACGGCGAGCGTGCGAGCCCCGGCGCGCGCGTCACGGCAGGCGACCGGATCGACCTGGTCAAGGATCGCCTCCCGTATGCGCTCGACGTGACGGGGATTCCCGCCCGCCGCGGGCCGGCGGCCGAGGCGCGGGCCTGCTATGCCGAGAACGAGGCAACAGCGAAGGAACGGGAAGCGCGCATCGCCGCGCTCAGGCAGGACCGGCTCTCGATGCCGAGAACCGACGGGCGGCCCGACAAGCGAACGCGGCGCCGGCTGATCCGGCGCAAGGGCGGCTAGGCGGCCTCAGCCGCCGAAATTGATCTTGGCCTCGAGGTTCGAGCGCGAGTCGGCGTGCGACATGGCCTCTTCGAGCGTAATCGTGCCGGCCTTGTAGAGATCCAGCAGTGCACTGTCGAAGTTCTGCATGCCCTGCTCGCCCGAGTCCTTGTGGGCCTCCTTCACGGCCGAGATGTCGCCCTTCAGGATCAGGTCCTTGATGTGCGGCGTGTTGAGCATCAGTTCGACAGCCGCGACCAGCTTGCCCGCGCGCGAGCGCACCAGGCGCTGCGAGAGGATCGCGCGCAGGTAGTGGGCGAGATCCATGAAGACCTGCCCGTGCTGCTCCTGCGGGAACATGTTGATGATACGGTCCAGCGCCTCGGACGCGTTGTTCGAGTGCAGCGTGCCCACGACCAGGTGCCCCGTGCCGGCCATGTCGAGCGCGGCCTGCATCGACTCCGTGTCGCGGACCTCGCCGATCTGGATCACGTCGGGCGCGGCCCGCATCGCGCTCTTGAGCGCGCGGCCGTAGGACTTGGTGTCCAGCCCGACCTCGCGCTGGTTCACGATCGACTTCTTGTTCGGGTGCAGGAACTCGATCGGGTCCTCGATCGTGATGATGTGCGACGAGGTGTTCTCGTTGCGGTGATTGATCATGGCGGCCAGCGTCGTCGACTTGCCGCAGCCGGTGGCGCCGACCATCAGGATCAGTCCCCGGCGCAGCATGATCAGGTCCTTGAGCTGCGGCGGCATCGACAGCTCGTCGAGCGTCGGCAGCTCGGACGTGATGTAGCGCAGCACCATCGCGACGTTCGAGCGCTGGTGAAACACGTTGACGCGAAACCGCCCCAGGCCGGGCTCGGACAGCGCAAAATCGACTTCGAGTTCTTTGGAGAACGTTTCCAGCTGGTCCTCGTTCATCAGCTCGAGCGCAGCCTGCTTGACCATCTTCGGCGTCATCTCGAGCTTGTTGACCGGCATGATCTTGCCGTCGATCTTGATCTTGGCCGGCGCGAACGGGGCGAAGAAGAGGTCGGAGGCCTTCTTCTCCACCATCAGCTTGAACAGTGGCTTGACGTTCATGGGTCTCTGCGTCCCTGCGTTCAGAATGTCCTGGCGGTGTCTTCTTCCATGATCTTCAGGCTTTCGGACTGCTGGTCCGCGATCGCGGAGTCACGCTTCGACTCGAGCTTGACCCTGAGCCTGAGCTCGTTCTTCGAGTCGGCGTTGCGCATGGCCTCCTCGTAGGAGATCGTGCCTTCCTCGTAGAGATAGAACAGCGCCTGGTCGAAAGTCTGCATGCCGAGCCGCGTGGACTTGGCCATGATTTCCTTGATCTGCCCGACCTCGCCCTTGAAGATCAGGTCCGCGATCAGCGGCGTATTGAGCATGATTTCCATCGCAGCGATGCGGCCCACGCCGCCCTCGCGCGGCACCAGCCGCTGCGAGATGAAGGCCTTGGTATTCAGCGACAGGTCCATCAGCAGCTGCTGCCGGCGTTCCTCTGGGAAAAAGTTGATGATACGGTCGAGCGCCTGGTTCGCGCTGTTTGCGTGCAGGGTCGCGAGGCACAGGTGCCCGGTCTCGGCGAACTGGATGCCGTATTCCATCGTCTCGCGATCGCGGATCTCGCCGATCAGGATCACGTCCGGGGCCTGCCGCAGCGTGTTCTTGAGCGCGGCGTGCCAGCTCTCGGTGTCGACGCCGACCTCGCGCTGCGTGATGACGCAACCCTTGTGCGGATGCACGTACTCGACCGGGTCCTCGATCGAGACGATGTGCCCGCGCGAGTTTTCGTTCCTGTGCCCGATCATCGCGGCGAGTGTCGTCGACTTACCCGACCCGGTACCGCCGACGACGATGGCGAGGCCGCGCTTGTTCATCACGATGTCTTTCAGGATCGGCGGCAACTCGAGATCCTCGAGCGTCGGGATCTCGGTCGTGATCGTGCGCAGCACGGCACCGACCATGCCCTGCTGGATGAAAGCGCTGACGCGGAAGCGGCCGATACCCTGCGGCGCGATCGCGAAGTTGCACTCCTTGGTCGCGTCGAATTCCTTGATCTGCTTGTCGTTCATGATCGAGCGGACCATGACCGCGGCCTGGTCGGGCGACAGCGCCGTGTCGGTGGCCTTGTGGATCGTGCCGTCGACCTTGATCGCGGGCGGAAAGCCGGCCGTGATGAACAGGTCGGAGCCCTCGCGCTCGACCATCTTCCGCAAGAGGTTCTGGGTCAGGCGTACGGCTTGTTCGCGTTCCATTCCTCAATACTCCTTCCGGGGCGCCCTCGGGTCGGCCCTAGAAATGTTCTTTGTGAACGGCCTTGAAGCGGGCCTCTTCCTTGTTGATCAGGCCCTTGGACATCAGCTCGGCGAGGTTCTGGTCCAGCGTCTGCATACCCGAACCCTGGCCGGTCTGGATCGCCGAGTACATCTGCGCAATCTTGCCCTCGCGGATCAGGTTCCTGATCGCCGGGGTGCCGATCATGATCTCGTGTGCGGCGATGCGGCCGCCGCCGATCTTCTTCAGGAGCGTCTGCGAGATGACGGCGCGCAGCGACTCGGACAGCATCGAGCGGACCATTTCCTTCTCGGCGGCCGGGAACACGTCGACGACGCGGTCGATCGTCTTCGCAGCCGAGCTCGTGTGCAGCGTGCCGAACACGAGGTGGCCCGTCTCCGCTGCCGTCAGGGCCAGCCGGATGGTCTCGAGGTCGCGCAGCTCGCCGACCAGGATCACGTCGGGGTCCTCGCGCAGCGCGGAGCGCAGCGCCTCGTTGAAGCCCAGCGTGTCGCGGTGCACTTCGCGCTGGTTGATCAGGCACTTCTTCGACTCGTGCACGAACTCGATCGGGTCCTCGATCGTCAGGATGTGATCCGGCTTGTTCTCGTTGATGTAATCGACCATCGCCGCGAGCGTCGTCGACTTGCCGGAACCGGTCGGCCCCGTGACGAGCACGATGCCGCGCGGGTGCATCGAGATGTCCTTGAAGATCGCCGGGGCGCCGAGATCGTCCAGGGTCAGGATCTCGGAGGGAATGATCCGGAACACGGCGGCCGAGCCGCGGTTCTGGTTGAAGGCGTTGACGCGGAAGCGCGCGAGCTTCGGAATCTCGAAGGAAAAGTCCGTCTCGAGGAATTCCTCGTAGTCCTTGCGCTGCTTGTCATTCATGATGTCGTACACCATGCTGTTGACGTCCTTGTGCGTCAGAGCAG
>JAWWBD010000111.1:0-9679 GCA_033721115.1 Woeseiaceae bacterium
CCCCCCGGCGATGAGATGCAGCATCTCGAGCGTCTTCTCGACATGCGTGTAATGCGTCCAGCTCGCGCCGACGTGCTTGGTCGTTCCCATCACCGAGCAGTAGGTCGGGTTGAGGTCCATCGCGTAGTTGTCCTCGACGTCGCGCAGGACGCACATGCGCTGGAACATGTGGATGTTCTCGCAGGTGTCGGCGATCCGGGCCAGGTCGTAGAGATCCTGCGCCGTCGACGGCCGGTAGGAGCGCGTCGTCGAATCCGCGATCATGACGGCGGCCCCCGCCGTCGAGAAATGCACCCTGCTGCCGGACAGGTCGAGGTCATAGCGGGGATCCTGCGCGCAGAGCACGAGGTTGCGCTGCGCCTTGTCGAGCGCCGCCTCGACGACGGCGCGCGGCATCCTGAGCCTGCCGTCGTCGCCGAGCAGGGCGCCGGCGCCCGTGCAGGTCTCGATGCAGTGCGGCGTGGCGCGGCCGAACCCGACCTCCTCGAGGATGCGGAAGATGTTGGCCTCGATGGCGGCGATGTGCTCCGGGGTCAGCGGCCGGAAAGCCCCGCCGCGCTCGCCCGGGTGGACGGGCTTGACGTTTTCGGCGAGCGGCGCGCTGCGCAGGGCCTTGCGTGCCTGTCGTCCCCCCGATCGTCGCGCCATGTCGCGCTCCCCGTCACCTGCGCCGTACCGCGGCAACGGCGCGTCGATCCGGAGATTCTGGCCACACGCCGGATGAGCGTCAATCGGAATCTGCGGTAGGATTGAGGCTCTCCGCACAGAGGAACCGACGATGGCTACCAGGCAGCAGGATCACGGCAGCCGCTATTCCGCGGCCGAGTGGGAGATGCGGGTCGACCTGGCAGCGTGTTATCGCCTGGCCGACCTGTTCGGGTTCTCCGATATCGTCTGGAACCACATCACGGCCAAGGTGCCGGCCAGCGAACATTTCCTGATCAACCGCTTCGGCCTGCGCTTCGACGAAGTGACGGCCTCGAACCTCGTCACGGTCGACCTCGACGGCAATGTCATCGACCCGGGCAGCGCGACGTCGGCGGAAGACGTCAACGTGACCGGCTTCGTCATCCACAGCGCCATCCACGCCGCGCGGTCGGACGTGCACTGCGTCATGCACAGCCACTGCCCCGGCGGTCTGGCCGTGTCGGCCCTCGCGGACGGGCTGATCCCGATGGTCCAGGACGCGATGCCCTTCCACAACCGCGTGGCCTACCACGACTACGAGGGACTATCGACCGACGTCGCTGAGCGCGAACGCCTGGCCGCCGACCTTGGCGGGAAAATGGTCATGATCCTGCGCAATCACGGGCTCCTGACCTGCGGCCGGACCGTGGGCGAGGCGTTCATGCACATGTACTACCTCGAGCGCGCCTGCAACGTGCAGATGCGGGTGCTGGCGTCAGGCCGCGCCTTCACGCTGCCGCCCGAGGACGTCATCGAGCGCGCGGCGCAGGAGTACGAGCGATTCCCGTACGGCGAGTACGAATGGCCGGCCCTGCTGCGGCTGGCCGACGAGCGCAGCCCGGGGTTCCGCCGCTAGCCCGCTGCCGGGCGAATCGTTGCAAAAAAGCCACAAACAGGCGGAAATCCGCCCGGATTCCGGCCATAGCTGTCGCAAATCGGACGCAGAATGTCGTCGCCGGAAAGCATTTGCGGGCTCATGATGTTATGGTTGGCCGCTTGATA
Organism: Woeseiaceae bacterium; assembly: GCA_033721115.1. GTDB lineage: Bacteria > Pseudomonadota > Gammaproteobacteria > Steroidobacterales > Woeseiaceae > UBA1847. The sequence goes on from JAWWBD010000111.1 coordinate 1,690, forward strand.
TTTCGAACGAAATCAAACTAAAACGTCAGGGGAACAACATGTCCAGTCGTCTGAATCCGAAGCAGACCGTCGTCGCCGCGGCCGTCGCTGCCGCGCTGGCGGGCACCGGTGCCGCCCAGGCCCAGCAAGCACAGCGACCCGCCCGCGCCATCGAGGAAGTCGTCGTTACGGCGACCAAGCGCGAGGAATCGCTGCAGGACGTGCCGATCGCCGTTACCGCGCTAACGGCCGACGCGCTCGACGAGCTGGGCATCACGAACTTCTCCGACTACGTCATGCAGCTGCCGGGCGTGACGGCCGGCGGCAGCGGACCGGGCCAGAACACGATCTACATCCGCGGCGTGGCGTCGACGACACCGAACCTGACAACGGCCGGCGTGGCAGGGCTGGCGCCCAACGTTGCGTTCTACCTGGACGAGCAGCCCCTTTCGCAGCCGGGTCGCAATCTCGACGTCTACGCCGCCGACCTGCAGCGCATCGAGGTACTGTCCGGACCGCAGGGCACGCTGTTCGGCGCCAGCTCGCAGGCCGGCAACGTGCGCCTGATCACGAACAAGCCCGACTTCACGGGCACCTACGGCAGCGTCAAGGCGGGCTTCAGCTCGATCGCCGAGGGTGATACCAGCTCTAACATCGAAGCCATGCTCAACCTGCCGGTCAGCGAGAATTTCGCCTTCCGCGGCGTGTTCTACACGGACTCGAAGGGCGGCTGGATCGACAACGTACCCGGCACGATCGACGCGAGCGAGAGCGCGCGGTTCCGTCCGGAAGGTACGGTACGCGACAACGGCGTGCCGGTCTCGGCGGACCGCGCCGGCTTCCAGTCGACGGCGGACCTCTCCGGCGTCACGTTCCTCGAAGCCGACAACAGTGCGCTGGTCAAGAAGGACATCAACGAGACCGAGTACACGGGCGGGCGCATCAGCATGCGCTGGCTCATCAACGACGACTGGGATCTCGACGTCGCGCACACGGTGCAGGATCTCGACGCCGACGGGGTCTTTTACGCGGATCCGGACCTCGGTGATCTCGAAATCCAGAGCTACGCGGACAACTCCGTCGACGACAGCTTCAACAACACGAGCTGGACGCTGACCGGCCGCTTCGGCGAACTGGAGACGGTCTACACGGGCGCCTTCACGGATCGCGAAACCGACCAGATCGTCGACTACACGGACTACCTGTTCGTCGGCCAGTACCTTCCCTACTACATCTGTGACGGCTCGGTGAGCTACCCGGGCGCCGCCGACCCGTCCGGCACCTGCCAGCCGCCGGACATGTTCGTCGACAGCCTGACGGAAGTCGAAGCCATGACGCACGAGATTCGTTTCTCGACCGACCAGGCCAGAAGCTGGCGCGTAACGGCGGGCGCTTTTTACAGCGATCTCGAGCTCAAGGAGCGCAACGACTTCACGTACCCGGGTTCCGAGAATGCTGACGTATTCGGCCCGTGGGCTCCTGGCGAGGATAACGGCTTCGCGGACAACTTCCCGCAGATGACGGGTTACTTCTCCGACCCGGGCCCCTTCCCGCCGGGCGTCATCTTCCGCAATGACATCAAGCGTACCGACGAACAGTTCGGCGTGTTCGGAGAAGCGACCTTCGACCTCAATGACCAATGGGCGCTGGTTCTCGGTGCCCGCTACTACGACATCGAGGTCGATTTCGAGGGCAGCGCGAACGCGTCATTCTGCAACAGTTTCCAGCTGGATGCGGATGCCTTCGGCACCGACATCAGCGACCTTTACAACGCGGACGGCCAGTTCGAATTCATCGGCACCTGTAACACGGACAGACATATCGTCTATACGGAAGGGATGTCGGTGCTCGAAATCCGGGCGACCGACCCGCTGCTGTCCGAGGCTCAGGCGAATCAGATATTCAACGCACTGAGCGCGCCGGACAAGGCGGTTGCGGATGGCGTTATCGCAAAAGTGACGCTGAATTGGCGACCGACGGACAGCCAGATGTACTACCTGACCTGGTCCGAGGGATTCCGTCCCGGGCTTCTGAATCGCCCGGGCGGCGCGCAAAACCCGGCCGGCAACTTCACGGTGCCTTTCGAACTCGATACCGACGACGTGACCAACATCGAGGTCGGCATCAAGTCCGACTATCTGGACGGCAGCCTGCGCTTCAACGGCGCGCTGTTCTTCGTCGATATTTCGAATCTGCAAACGACGATATTCGACCCGAGCATTACCAACCTGTTCTTCTCGGACAATGCGGCAGATGCCGAGGTACGCGGATTCGAGGCCGACTTCGTCTGGCTGCCGGAGTTCTCGAACGGACTCACCGTGAGCGGTGCATTTTCCTTCCTCGACACCGAGATCACGAAGGTGCTGACACCGACGAACGACGTCCGGAAGGGCGACGAGCTGGCGTACGCACCGGAGTTCCAGGGCAACCTGCGGGCCCGCTACGAATGGCAGCTCGGCAGCCGGGGCTGGACCGCGCACGTGATGCCGGGCATCAGCTGGTCGTCGGAAGCCTTCAGCGACATCATCACGATCAACCGGGCCGAAATCGACAGCTGGTTCATGTCGAGCATCACCGCCGGCGTCACTGCCGACGGCTGGTCCGCCGAAATCTTTGTGAACAACCTGTCGGACGAACGCGCCGAGGTCGCCAGGAACTTCGTCTTCGACCGGCATCGCGTGACCTACGCACAGCCGCGGACCATCGGCGTCAGGGCAACCTTTGACTTTTGACCGCCGCTGAACCGCCGGGTTAGATTGTTCCCGCGTCTCGCTGGCGAGGCGCGGGGACGTTCCCGGAGAAGGACGCGTGCAGGCCAGCCAAGCCATTCCCGACCTCGGATCGGTGCAGGAGAAACTCGTCGCCCGGCAGTTCGGCGACGCGCTGGCCGACCTCGAGGCCATCCTCGCTACGGATCCCGATAACACCGAGGCGCTGTACATGAGCGCCGTCTGCCGGCGCTACACGAGGGACTTTGCCGGCGCCCTCGACCAGCTCGCGAAACTGAAGGCGCTCGCGCCCGAGCACGGCCGTGCCCACCAGGAAGAGGGCCACACCTGGCGCGACATGGGCCGCCCCGAACAGGCTCTCCTCGCCTACGACCGTGCCTGCCGCTTCAATCCCGCGCTCGAGGCGAGCTGGCGCGGCCAGCTGAAAATTCTCCGGGCGACCGGCCGCGAACGTCAGGCCGTCCAGGTCCGTGCCCAGCTCGAAAGGCTCGAGCGCCTCGCAAAGCCGCTCGTCGCCGTCACCGACCTGATCGCGCAGGGCGGTCTGCTCAAAGCCGAGGATATCTGCCGGCGCTACCTGCTGAAGGTGCCCCACGACGTCGAGGGCATGCGGCTGCTCGCGGAAATCGGCAGCCGTCTCGGCGTGCTCGACGACGCCGAGTTCCTGCTCGAAAGCGCGGCGGAACTCGCACCCGACAATGTCCCGGTGCGCGTCGACTACGTACGCGTGCTGCGCAAGCGACAGAAATTCGCACGGGCGCTGGACGAGGCAAAGAAATTGCTCGACACCGCGCCGGAGACGCCGCAGTTCCAGTCGATCTACGCGATCGAGTGCATGCAGACCGGCGACTACGACACCGCGCTCGAGTACTTCGGCCGGGTACTCGAGCGGGTACCCGGCGACCCGGTGACCCTGACCGCGAGAGGACACGCGCTCAAGACCCGCGGTGACTACGAGGACGCCGTCGCCGCGTACCGGGCCGCACTCGCAAGCCAGCCGGCCTACGGCGAAGCCTGGTACTCGCTGGCCAATCTCAAGGTCTATTCGTTCAGCGACGACGAAATCCGGGCCATGCGGGAGACCGAGAAGATCCCGCATCTCGCCCACATGGACCGGGTCCACCTTTGCTTCGCGCTCGGCAAGGCCCACGAGGACAAGGGGGAATACGAGACGTCTTTCGGTTACTACGAGCGGGGCAATCGCCTGCGCAAGACGCAGTGCCGCTACTACGCCGACCAGATGGCAGAAGATCTCGCTGCCCAGCACCGGGTCTGCACCGAGCAGCTTTTCCAGGCGCAGGCGGGCAGCGGCCACGACGCACCGGACCCGGTCTTCATCGTCGGCCTGCCGCGCGCGGGCTCGACGCTGCTCGAGCAGATCCTGTCGTCGCACAGCCAGGTCGACGGCACGCTCGAGCTGCCGAACATCCTCTCGTTATCGCAGCGGCTCAGGCGGCGTGGCCGGCAGGACGGCGGCGCGCCGTACCCTGAGAACCTGGCCGACCTGACGGCCAAAGAACTCGAAGCGTTCGGGCAGGAATTCATCGAGGACACGCGGATCCATCGCCAGGGCGCACCCTACTTCATCGACAAGATGCCGAACAATTTCCGGCACATCGGGCTCATTCACCTGATCCTGCCTAACGCAAAGATCATCGACGCCCGCCGGCACCCGATGTCGTGCTGTTTCTCGGGTTTCAAGCAGCTCTTCGCCGAAGGCCAGGAGTTCACCTACGGCCTCGAGGAGGTCGGCCGCTACTACCGCGACTACGTCGGGCTGATGGACCACTGGGACCGTGTGCTGCCCGGCCGGGTGCTGCGGGTCGAATACGAGGACGTGGTCGCCGACCTCGAGGGACAGGTGCGGCGCATGCTCGATTATCTCGAACTGCCGTTCGAGGATGCCTGCCTCGCGTATCACGAAACGGAGCGCTCGGTGCGGACACCGAGCTCCGAGCAGGTGCGCCAGCCGATTTACACGTCCGGCCTCGAGCAATGGCGGCACTACGAGCCCTGGCTCGGGCCGCTCAAGGCCGCGCTCGGCCCGGTGCTGGAGCGCTACCCGATCGAGTAGCATTGGCGAATCAACTGCCGCGCCGGCTGGCCGGCCCCGGCACACCGAGGAGAACTCCTTGAGCGACGAAGTCCCACTGCCCGACCCGCATCCCGACAGCCGCCACGCGGTCGGCGAGCAGAACGTCGAATTCCTGGGGCTCGACGTCCACAACCCGGTCTTCTTCGTCTCCGCGGTGCTGGCCGTGACCATCGTCGTGGGCACGCTGCTGTTCCGCGACCAGGCCGCGGTGCTGTTCGGTGACATGCGTGTCTGGATCACCTCGGCCTTCGACTGGTTCTTCGTCATTTCGGCCAACCTCTTCGTCCTGTTTTGTCTCGTCGTCGCGTTCTCGCCACTCGGCCGGATCCGTTTCGGGGGGGCGGACGCGGTGCCGCGCTACGGTTACGCGGGCTGGCTCGCGATGCTGTTCGCCGCCGGCGTCGGCATCGGGCTCATGTTCTTCGGCGTCCTCGAGCCCGTCACGCACACGCTGAACCCGCCCGTCGGCATCGACCCGGCCGACACGGCGAGCGCACGTGCCGTCGGTATGGCGGCCGCGATCAACCACTGGGGCCTGCACGCCTGGGCCATCTACGCCGTCGTGGGCCTGTCTCTCGCCTATTTCTGCTTCAATCACGGCCTGCCGCTGACCATGCGCTCGGCGTTTTTCCCGCTGATCGGCAACGGGATCTGGGGCCCGTTCGGGCACTTCGTCGACATCGTGGCCGTCATGGCGACGCTGTTCGGCCTGGCCGTGTCGCTGGGTTTCGGCGCCGAGCAGATCGCCGGGGGTTTGCACTACCTCTTCGATGTCCCGGCGGGGACGACGACCAAGATCGTGCTGATCGTACTGATCATCTCGGTCGCGCTGGTCTCGGTCGTCGCCGGCCTCGACAAGGGCGTCAAGCGGCTGTCCGAGATCAACATGGGTCTCGCGGGGTGCCTCCTGGTATTCGTGCTCATCGCCGGCCCGACGGTCGTGATACTGGCTTCGTTCTGGCACGCGCTGGTCGACTACCTCTACTACCTGCCGGCGCTCAACAGCTGGATCGGCCGCGAGGACGCGGAGTTCCTGCACGGCTGGACGACTTTCTACTGGGCCTGGTGGATCTCCTGGTCGCCGTTCGTCGGCATGTTCATCGCACGCGTGAGTTTCGGCCGCACGGTGCGCGAGTTCGTGACCTGGGTGCTGATCGTCCCGACGGTGATCGGGATCATCTGGATGTCGACCTTCGGCGGTACGGCACTGGACCAGTATTTCACTCACGGCTACACGGGCGTTGCGGAAGCCGTGCCCGAGCTCGCGCTGTTCAAGATGCTGGAGGAACTGCCGCTGACCGGTCTCGTTTCCACGGTGAGCGTGTTCCTGATCGCGATCTTCTTCATCACCTCGGCCGACTCGGGCTCGCTGGTCATGGACATCCTCACCGCGGGAGGCAAGATGGATGCGCCCGTCGTGCAGCGCACGTTCTGGTGCATCCTCGCCGGACTCGTCGCCGCCGCGCTGATGCTGGGCGGCGGCATGGCATCGCTGCAGGCACTGACGATTTCCGTCGGCCTGCCGTTCTGCCTCGTGCTGATCGTCATGTGCATCGGCATCTACAGGGGTCTGCGCCAGGACGCGCAGTACCTCGGCGAGGCCGAATCCGCAGAGCGCCGGTAAGCCGATGCCGTCCGCACCCGACAGCAAGCTCCCCGGGGTCGGCACGACGATCTTCACCGTCATGAGCAAGCTCGCGGCGGATACCGGCGCGATCAATCTCTCGCAGGGCTACCCGGGCTTCGAACCGCCGGCAGGACTCGTCGAGCGTGTCGTACATCACCTGAAGAACCGCGCGAACCAGTACGCGCCGATGCCGGGCGTGCCCGCGCTGCGCGAGGCAATCGCGGCCAAGACCCGGCGCGTGCAGGGCCGCGACGTCGACCCGGAGACGGAGATCACGGTGTCGACGGGCGCGACCGAGGGGCTCTTCAGCGCGATCCAGGCCCTGGTCCGGCCGGGCGACGAGGCAATCGTCTTCGACCCCGCCTACGACGCGTACGAACCGGCGGTGACGCTCGCGGGCGGGCGGACGCGGCACGTGCCGCTTGCGATCGCGGCCAACGGGCACGACTTCGGTATCGACTGGGACCGGCTCGCGGATACGCTGTCGCCCGCGACGCGCCTCGTGATCGTCAACTTCCCGCACAACCCGACGGGCGCGGTCCTCACTCGCGAGGATCTCGACCGGCTCGCCGACCTGCTGCGCCCGACGAAGGCTTTTATCGTCGCCGACGAGGTCTACGAACACATCGTTTTCGACGGCGCCCGGCACCCGAGCCTGCTGAGCCACGACGAGCTCTGGGACCGGAGCCTGGTCGTGAGCTCGTTCGGCAAGACGTTTCACGTGACGGGCTGGAAGATCGGCTACTGCATCGCGCCCGCGGACCTCACCGCGGAATTCCGCAAGGTGCACCAGTTCACGACGTTTGCGGTCAGCACACCGATGCAGCACGCACTGGCCGACTTCCTCGAGTCGAGTCCCGGTTTCTACAGGGGGCTACCCGATTTCTACGAGCAAAAGCGAAACCATTTCGCCCGCGCGCTCGGCGGGACGCGGTTCGCGTGCCTGCCGGCGCGCAGCACGTTCTTCCAGGTCGCGGATTACGGCGCGATCAGCGACGAGCCGGACGTCGCGATCGCCGAGCGCCTGACCCGCGAGGTCGGGGTCGCCTCGATCCCGCTGTCGGTCTTCTGTGCCGAGCCTTTCACCGGCACGCGCCTTCGCTTCTGCTTTGCGAAGGACGACGCCACCCTGACCGAAGCAGCCGACCGCCTCGGCCGCCTCTGATCCCTTTTCGGGTTACAGTCTGGTGCCGACCTGGTAGGCGACGAGTGCGCCCACGTAGCCGATGGCCGTCATGTAGGCCCAGGCGAAGGCCGGCCAGCGCCAGGTGTTGGTCTCGCGCCGGATGACCGCCAGCGTGGCGGCGCACTGCAGGCAGCAGGCGTAGAAGATCAGCAGGCCGATCACCATTGGCAGCGTGAAGACCGGGCTCCCGTCCGGCCATGCGGCGGACCGCAGGCGCTCCGTGAGCGTCTGTTCGTCGGCCTCTGCGCCGACGGCGTAGACGGTACCGAGCACGGCGATCACGACCTCGCGCGCCGGGAATCCTGCGATCACGGCCGAGGACACGCGCCAGTCCCAGCCGAGCGGCCTGAACACGGGCTCGACGACGTGGCCGG
>JAWWBD010000112.1:0-9653 GCA_033721115.1 Woeseiaceae bacterium
CTGGCGGCGGCCGGACGCTGGTTGCGGACACAGAAGCGGCGCCTCGGCGGCCGTCCGCTGTTCGTGCAGGGCGACGCGCCGCGTGACGAACTGCTGCGGCGCTTTCGGGATGCCGGCAACGGCGTGCTGCTCGGCACCGGCAGCTTCTGGGAGGGCGTCGACGTCCGGGGCCGCGCGCTGACCGTGGTCGCGATCGACAAGCTGCCGTTCACCTCGCCGGCGGACCCGCTCCTGATGGCGCGCCTCGAGTACATCCGGCGCGAGGGTGGCAACGGCTTCAGTCAGCACCAGCTCCCACAGGCGGTACTCAGCCTGAAGCAGGGCGCCGGGCGCCTGTTGCGCGACGAACACGATCACGGCGTCATCGTGGTCTGCGATCCGCGGGTCACGGACAAGCCCTACGGGCGCCAGTTCCTGAAGGCGCTCGAACCGATGCCCAGGACGCACTCGCTCGATGATGTGGCGGCGTTTTTTGCGCGCCATGAAAAGGCCGGTGCGGTCGCATGAGAGTGCTTGCGCTCGATACTTCGTCACCCGCGTGCTCGGTCGCGCTGGCCGACGGGGATGCGATCGCCGAGCGCCACGAGGTCCGGCCCCGGGAACATACGCGGATCCTCGTGCCGATGATCCGCGACCTGCTCGCCGATGCCGGGATCGCGCCGGCCGCGCTCGATGCCATCGTGCTCGGCAACGGTCCGGGCTCGTTCATCGGCGTGCGTATCGGGGCCGCCGTGGCGCAGGGGCTCGCCTACGGCGCGGGGGTCGGGATCATCCCGGTGTCGTCGCTGGCCGCCATTGCGGCCGAGGTCTTCGCGACGCAGGACGCCGGCACGGTGCTGGTGGCGCAGGACGCACATCTGGGGGAGGTCTACCTCGGGGAGTACCGCCGTGACGGCGACCACAACGTCATGCCGGTCCGCGCCGAATACCTGCATGCGGCGGAGGGCCGCATCGATCTGCAGGCGGATGCCGCCAGGCCCGTCGTCGGCGCCGGTTTCGGCTGGCAACGCTACCCCGCACTGGCGGACGCGAACCGCGAATCCCTCGATGTGCTCGCTCCGGTGGAGCATCCGCGGGCTCGCTTCCTGCTCGGGCTGGGACTCGCCGGGGACCCGGCGTCCAGGGCGGTGGATCCGCGCGCCGTCGAGCCTGCCTACCTGCGCGAGACGGTTGCGCGGAAGCCGGGCTCCGCCCCGTAACATACCTGTAATAAAGTACTGGTGTAATCCGTTGCTTCGTTGCCCGGGCGGGAGTCCGCCGGGCGAAACGCGAGACCCTATGCCTGCCAGCAAGATCCTGATTGTCGAGGACGAGACGCCGATCCGGGAAATGATCGCGTTTCATCTCGGCCGCGCCGGCTTCGAGACCCTGGAGGCGGGCAATTGCCAAAGTGCGCTCGAACTCCTGGCGGACGAGCGTCCCGATCTCGCGCTGATCGACTGGATGCTGCCGGACATGAGCGGTCTCGAGCTGACCCGAATGCTCAAGCGGGATGCCGAAAACGACGACCTCGCGATCATCATGCTCACCGCGCGCAGCGACGAATTCGACAAGATTTCCGGCCTCGACAGCGGCGCCGACGACTACGTGACCAAGCCGTTCTCCCCGCGTGAGCTCGTCGCCCGCATCCAGGCCGTTCTGCGGCGCTCCCGGATTGCCGAAGATCGGCCGTTCACAGCGGGCGTCCTCCAACTCGACGCGGCCGCGCACCGGCTGCTTGCCGGTGGCGAAGAGGTGAAGCTCGGTCCGACCGAGTACCGGCTCATCTCGTTCCTGATGACCCACCCTGACCGGGTGTACAGCCGCCTGCAGCTGCTCGACCGGGTCTGGGGCGCCAATGTCTACGTCGAGGAACGGACCGTCGACGTACACGTGCGGCGCCTGCGCAAGGCGCTTGCCGCTGCACAGGCGGACCATTACATTCAGACGGTGCGCGGCGCGGGGTACCGATTCTCGACTCGCGAAACCTGAAGCGGCGCGCCGAGCAGACCTAAAAACCATGCCGGAATCGAGCCGAAAACTCCTGTCGGGACTCGCGCTGCTGCTGGGCGCTGGCCTTGGCATCGGCTGGTTGTATTCGCAGCCGCTTACGGGCCTGCTGGTCGCTGCGCTCGCGGCGCTTGCCTGGCAAGTGCGCTGGCTCGTCGGGTTCGACCGCGCGCTCCACACCCGTGATTTCCGTCTCTTCCAGCACGGCGACGGCATCTGGCAGCGCATCTATTCGCGACTTGCGTTCGAGCGTGATCGCGCGCGCCGGCACAAGCGTGAATACCGACGGCTGCTCAAGGAATTCCGCAAGTCGACCGATGCGATGCCCGACGGGGCCGTGATCCTGAACGAGGACAACGAGATCGTCGCCTGCAACCGTGCAGCCACCGTGCTCGCCGGTCTGAAGCGCAAGAAGGACCGCGGCCAGCGCGTCGACAACATCATCCGCGATCCTACTCTTGCCAGGCTGCTGCACGCGGAAGGGGAACTGCCGGGCGTGGACATCCCGTCACCCGCAGAGGACGGGCACTGGCTCAACTGCCGGGTCGTCCCGTTCGGCGCGGGCCAGAAGCTGCTCCTTTTGCGCGACGTCACCGAGCGGATTGCGCTCAACCGGATGCGCAGGGACTTCGTGGCGAATGCGTCGCACGAGTTGCGCTCGCCGCTCACCGTGATCAGTGGCTACCTCGACAGTATCGCGGACGATCCGGACCTGGCCCCGGAACTCGGCAAGCCGGTCGCCGAAATGCAGGCGCAGGCCCGGCGCATGACCACGATTATCGGCGAGCTGCTGGAGCTGTCGCGCCTGGAGAGCGCCGGCCGCCGCGGCGAGGAGGACGTCATCGACATCGCAGCGCTGCTTGCGGAGTGCCGCAAGGCGTACGCACGCGACGACGAGGCGCCCGGGATCACGATCGAGGCCGGGTCGACGGCCAAGCTGCGCGGCCGGCGCGACGAGATCGATTCGCTGGTGCGGAATCTCCTGTCGAACGCCGTGCGCCATACGCCGGCCGACGGCGTCGTGACGCTGAGCTGGCAGGCGGGCCCGGACGGTGCGGAGCTCGTCGTGCGCGACACGGGCGAAGGCATCGCCGCGGAGCATATTCCCCGCCTGACCGAGCGGTTCTTCCGCGTCGATCGCGGCCGCGCCCGGGAAGACGGCGGCGTCGGGCTGGGTCTCGCGATCGTCAAGCACGTACTGTCCCGCCACGACGGCGAGCTCGACGTGACGAGTACCGTGGGCGAGGGCAGCGAATTCCGCTGTCGCTTCCCCGCATCGCGCGTCGAGGCCGGCCGGCCGATTCCGCTCGCGAGCGGCGCCGAAGGCGCCTGAGCGCCGCCCCGTGCAGGGGCCAAACTCCCGGGAAAACGCGGTTTTCTGTTGTCACAAAAGTGCAATAAATCTGTCACGCGGTCGACACAGACGGGTTGTAACGTGCCCGAAACACAACCCTGATACAGCCGCAACCTGCGCGCGTCGGGCGTACGGGTCCTTGACGGAGAAACGACGACAATGAGATCACTCACAGTGCTGCCGCTGGTCGGCATCCTGCTCGCGCCGGCCGCGGGTCCCGCACACGGCCAGGAACTCCCGGGATGGGTTGAGCGCCTGAGCTTCAAGGGCGATCTTCGCCTGCGCTACGACGCCATCGACGAGGAGGGCGAGATCGACCGCGACCGTGCCCGCTATCGTGCGAGGTTTGCAGTGACCGCGGCGGTGAACGAGCGTGTATCGCTCATCATGGAACTGGCAAGCGGTGCTGAAAATCCCGTCTCCCGCAACGCGACCTTCGACGGCGGCTTCACGACCAAGGACTTCGGCATGGACCTCGCTTATGTCGACTGGGCAATCGCCGACGACTGGCGCTTCTACGGCGGTAAGATGAAGAATCCGCTCTTCCGGCCGGGGGGGAGTGCTGTCGTCTATGACAGTGACCTGAACCCCGAGGGGGTCGCCCTCGCATTCTCGCGCGGGGCGTTTTTCGCCACGGCAGGGGTATTCTCCGTCGAGGAGCGTTCGTCCGCTGACGATACCTGGCTGACCGCAGTCCAGTTCGGCGGCAAGTTCGATCTCGCCGACGACACGAAGCTGACGGCAGGCGTCGGCTACTTCGGCTACAGCAACACGGTCGGCAACGAACCGTTCTACAACGGCGCGAGCGCCGGCAACTCGGTCGATGCGGAAGGTAATTACCTCTACGAATACCGGAACACGGAGGCGTTCGTCACGCTGGATACCCGGCTCGGTGACACGCCGCTCACGCTCTACGCACACTGGGTCAATAACGGCGAGGTCGACGTCGAGGATACGGCCTACGGCCTCGGTGCACGCGTCGGTATCGGCAAGACCAGCGTCGGCTGGCGCTACACCGACCTCGAAGCGGATGCCGTCATCGGTACCTTTACCGATTCCGACTTCGGCGGCGGCGGCGTCGACATGGACGGCCACACCCTGTGGGCCACGCATCCGGTGGGCAGGGGCGTGACACTGGCGGCTACACTGTTCCTGAACGAAGTCGATCGCTTCCAGGGTACGGCACACGACTACACGCGGCTGATACTGGACGTATCCTTCGGATTTAACTAGTCACGCGCATTCCTTCGCTTCCTGTCATAAAATCGCAATCTCACGGGTAGAGACTTTCAGCGGGTCGGACCATGCGTGCATCAGACTTGTCAGGACACATCTCCAGGCGATTCAACAAGGACATCGAGGACCTGCGCAGCCACGTCCTGGCAATGGGCGGGCTCGTCGAGGCGCAGCTGTCCAGGGCGATCGATGCGGTGGTCAGCGGCGACAGCGAGCTCGGGCTCAAGGTGGCGAACGACGACTACCAGGTCAACGACCTGGAAGTCAGAATCGACGAGGAGTGCAGCCGGATTCTCGCGACCCGTGCGCCGGCGGCGGGCGACCTGCGCCTGATCGTCGCGATCATCAAGACCATCACGGATCTCGAGCGCATCGGCGACGAAGCCGAAAAGATCGGCTTTTTGGCCTCCAAGCTGGCCGGCATGGACCGGCCCGCCGACTCCTACCGCGAACTCAAGACGCTGGGCAACCACGTTGCGCACATGCTGCGCGATGCGATGGACGCTTTTGCCCGGCTGGACGTCGACGCCTCGTTCGAAGTGTTGCGCGAGGACGAGCAGGTCGATGAGGAGTACGATGCGCTGACGCGGCAGTGCATCACGTTCATGATGGAGGACCCGCGCAGCATCAAGCGCTTCATGAACGTGACCTGGGCCGCCCGATCGCTCGAACGCATCGGCGATCACGCCAAGAACATCTGCGAATACGTCATCTACATGGTGCAGGGCCGGGACGTCCGGCATACTGAACTCACCTGAGATTCGAAGTACCCGATTCGCCGATGCCGCTGCCCTCGAAGAGGATCGTCAACCTTGCCGGTCTGCTTGCCTGCGCAGGCATGATGGGTTTTGCGCTCTACGCGCAGTACGTGTTGCTGCTCGATCCCTGTCCGCTGTGCGTTTTGCAGCGCGTGGCCGTGATCGCGCTGGGGCTCGTCTTCCTTGCCGGCGCCCTTCACGTCGCCCGCGGCCGGGGCCGCTGGCTGCATGCGTTGCTGATCCTCGTCACGGCCGGCAGCGGTGCCGCCGTCGCCGCCTGGCACGTGCGCCTGCAGAACCTGCCGGCCGACCAGGTGCCGGCCTGCGGACCGGGCCTCGGCTACATGCTCGATACCTTCCCGCTTACCGATGCGCTCGCGATGGTATTCCGGGGTTCCGGCGAGTGCGCCGACGTGGTCTGGCGCCTCCTGGGGCTCTCGATGCCGAGCTGGGTGCTGATCGGGCTCACCGGCCTCGGCGCGGCCGGCATCTGGAACAGCCTGCGCTCAGCCGAGCATTAGCTCCAGGATCCGGCGGTACATCGCCGTCAGCGTCACGACGTCTTCGAGCCGGACGTGTTCGTTGACCTTGTGGATCGAGGCGTTGACCGGGCCGAGCTCGACGACGTCCACGCCGGCCGGTGCGATGAAGCGGCCGTCCGACGTGCCACCGCCGGTCGAGAGTTCCGGGTTGCGGCCCGCCAGCTCCCGCACGGCTGTGCTGACCGCCTCGGTGAGCCGGCCCTCGGCGGTCAGGAAGGGCTCGCCCGACAGGTGCCAGTCGAGCTCGTAGTCGATATCGTGGCGGTCGAAAATTTCCCGCACCCGGGCCTTGAGACTTTCGTGGTCCCATTCGGTCGAGTAGCGGAAATTGAAGCGTGCCGTGAGCTCGCCGGGCGTCACGTTGGGGAAGCCGACGCCGGCCCTGAGATCCACGACCTGGAAACTCGTGGGCGGGAAAAAAGCGTTGCCGTCGTCCCAGTGCGTCTCGTGCAGTTCGGCCAGGACCGGCGCGAAGCGGCGGATCGGGTTGTCCGCGAGCTGCGGATAGGCGACGTGGCCCTGCACGCCGCGTACCGTCAGGATCCCGCTCAAGGAACCGCGGCGGCCGATCCGGACGATGTCACCGAGGTTCGCCTGGCTCGACGGTTCGCCGATCACGCACCAGTCGATGCGCTCGTCGCGCGCGGTCAGCGTCTCCATCACTTTCAGCGTGCCGTCCCGCGCCCGCCCTTCCTCGTCGCTCGTGATCAAAAGCGCGATGCTGCCCCCGTGCGCAGGGCGTGCCGCGACGAATTCCTCGATCGCGACGATCATCGCGGCGAGTCCGCTCTTCATGTCGGCCGCGCCGCGGCCGTACAGCAAGCCGTCCCTGACGACAGGCTCGAACGGGTCCGTGTCCCACTCGTCCTCGTCGCCCGGCGGCACGACGTCCGTGTGCCCCGCGAAACAGAACACCGGGCCGGTCGCCCCGCGCCGGGCCCACAGGTTCGTCACGTCGCCGAAGGGCAGGCTCTCGCAGGTGAAGCCGAGCGATTCGAGCCGGTCGGCAAGCAGCGCCTGGCAGCCGGCATCGGCGGGCGTAATCGACCGGCACCGGACGAGGTCACGGAGCAAAGCGACGGCGGGATGTGCCGGCGGCGTCATGTCCTGACCTCACCAGGTTTCTTCATTTCATTCATAAAATTATGAAAAATATGGCTTTTTATAGATATCTCGTGCATTGGTCCGGCACCGTCCGCGGCGCCGGCTGCAACATTCCGGTAACAATCAGGCGGTAACCTTCGGCACTGAATCCTACGCTATATCGAAGGAGCCCGAAGTGGCCAGAAGATGCACAGCTCTGCTCTTGCTTGCAAGCACCGTTGTAACGCTCGGCGCCGCGAATCCGGCCGCGGCCCAGGCGGCGCGCGACTACGTGTATATCGTCGGCTCGTCGACCGTCTACCCGTTTTCCACCGTCGTTGCGGAGCGCTTCGGACGTGGTACCGAGTTCAAGACGCCCAAGGTCGAGTCGACCGGCTCCGGCGGCGGTCTGAAGCTGTTCTGTGACGGTGTCGGTGTCGACTTCCCCGACATCGCGAACTCGTCGCGCGCGATCAAGGCGTCCGAGGTCGAGACCTGCGCCCGGAACGGCGTCACCGAAATCATCGAGGTCAAGATCGGCTACGACGGGATCGTCATTGCCAACTCGTTGCGCGCGCCGGCGATGAGCCTGACGACGAAAGACCTGTTCCTCGCGCTCGCGAAGCGCGTGCCCGGTGCGAAGGAGGGCGAGCTCGTCGCCAATCCGCACCGGACCTGGGCCGACGTGAATCCCGCGCTGCCGGCGCGCCGCATCGAAGTGCTCGGTCCGCCGCCGACCTCCGGAACCCGTGACGCGTTCGTCGAACTGGCGATGGAAAGCGGCTGCCGCTCGATCCCGTGGATCGACGCGCTCCGCGTCAGCGACAGCGACCGCTACCTCGGGATCTGTCACACGATCCGCGAGGACGGTGCGTTCGTCGAGGCCGGCGAGAACGACAACCTGATCGTGCAGAAGCTCGAGGCGAACCCGGATGCGTTCGGCATCTTCGGCTTCAGCTTCCTCGACCAGAATGCCGAGAAGGTAAAGGGTGCCCCGATCAACGGCGTCGAGCCCACGTTCGACGCGATCGCCGACGGCGACTACCCGATCGCGCGGCCGCTCTTCTTCTACGTGAAGAAAGCCCACGTCGACGTTATCCCGGGCCTGCGCGGCTTCCTGAGAGAGTTCACGAGCCCGCGGGCGTGGGGCGAGGACGGCTACCTGTCGGAGCGGGGCCTGATCCCGATGCCGGACGAAGAGCGCAACCGCGTGGCCGCCGACGTGCGCAACCTGACCCCGCTGTCGCTGGCGAGCCGCTGAGCCGCAAGCGGCAATGACGCGGCGGGCCCGGGGAGCCGGGCCGCCGCGTCGTCGCTCCGGATCCGACGCGAATGCAAGGCACAACGCTCGTTTTTCTGCTGGCCGGGATGGGGTTCGCCGCCTTTGTCCTCGGCCGCGCGCGCTCGCTCGCCCTGAGCGGCGGGCCGGCAGGAGCGGTGCGCCTGCATTCGCTGCCGGGCTACTACGGGTATTTCACGGCGATCTGGTGCGTGCTGCCGGCGGTCGCCGTGCTGTTCGCGTGGATCGCGCTCGAGCCACGGATCGTCATTGCCATGGTCATCGCCGGCCTGCCCGAAGCACAGCGCGGGCTGCCGGCCGGTGAGCTCGACCTGCTCGTCAACAACATCCGAAACCTCGCCGCCGGTGACGCGATCTCGACCGCTGCCGACCCGGTGCTGGTCGCCGCGGCGGAGCGCCTCACGGAACTCGAGGCGACGAGCCGCCGGCTGCTCGCGACGCTGACGCTCGCGATCGCGGCGCTGGGTGGCACGCTCGCCTGGCGGCGCATCCGGCCGGACCTGCGGGCGCGCAACCGGGTCGAGTCGATGGTGCTCGTGGCGCTGATCGCCGCCTCGAGTCTCGCGATCTTCACGACGGTCGGCATCGTGCTTTCGGTACTGTTCGAGGCGCTGCGCTTTTTCCGCGAAGTGCCCGTCACCGAGTTCCTGTTCGGGACCAACTGGAGCCCGCAGACGGCGATCCGGGCCGATCAGGTCGGTTCGTCAGGCAGCTTCGGCGCCGTGCCGCTGTTCACGGGGACACTCCTGATCACCGCGATCGCGATGTTCGTCTCGGTGCCCGTCGGCCTGATGACGGCCGTCTACCTGGCCGAGTATTCGTCGCGCCGCGTGCGGTCGATCGCGAAGCCGCTGCTCGAGATCCTGGCCGGCATCCCGACCGTTGTCTACGGTTTCTTCGCCGCGCTGACCGTCGCGCCCTGGGTCCGCAGGGTCGGCGAGTCGATCGGGCTCGATGTGGCGTCCGAAAGCGCGCTCGCTGCGGGCCTCGTGATGGGAATCATGATCATACCGCTGGTCTCGTCGCTGTCGGACGATGCGATCAACGCGGTGCCGAGCGCAATGCGCGACGGCGCGCTCGGCCTCGGTTCCACCCGCTCGGAGACGATGCTCCGGGTGATCCTGCCGGCCGCACTGCCGGGCATCGTCGGCGGCGTGCTGCTGGCCGTATCGCGCGCAATCGGCGAGACGATGATCGTGGTCATGGCCGCGGGCCTCGCGGCGAACCTGACCGCGAATCCGTTCGAGGCAGTGACGACCGTCACCGTACAGATCGTGACGCTGCTGGTCGGCGACCAGGAATTCGACAGCGCGAAAACGCTGGCAGCGTTTGCGCTCGGCCTGATGCTGTTCATCGTAACGCTGGGGCTCAACGTGATCGGCCTGAAGGTC
>JAWWBD010000113.1:0-9643 GCA_033721115.1 Woeseiaceae bacterium
CCTCGACGCCGGCGCCGCTGACGCGCAGCGTGTAGGTGATCGGGTAGTCGCGCAGATTCCGGGCGCGGAGTTCGACCAGGTGCCCGCGGCGGATCTCGTCGACGCAGATCCAGCCGTCTCTGCACTCGGCGCCGGCCGGCGCCGCAAGAAGCGCGGGCAGCAGGCCGGCCAGGAGGGCACGCAGGACCCGCACAGGCGCGCCGGCTGCTCTGGCAGCGGACGCCAGCTCAGGTCTCCGCGGCCGGTTCGGCCGTTTCGCCCTTATCGGACGCGGCGTCGTCTTCCGACTCGGCCCCGGTGCCGCCGCGCAGGGCCTCGAGGTCGGACGGGCGATAATAGAAGCGGTGCGTCAGAAGCTGTTCACCCGACGTGGTCGGTTCGCCGTCCGCCAGCATCGGCCGGAAGATGCGGGTCCTGAGTTCACGCTGGACGTCGGTGAGCATCTCCGTGAACTCCTCGGGCCGGGCCTCGATCAGCGTGACATCGGTCGCCCGGCCGCGGCTCGACACCTTGTAGCTCAGCCTGATTTCGCCGCGCAGCAGCGATTCACCGGAGCGCGCCAGGTCCTCGACAGCCTCCGCGTCGCCGACGAACTCGGGAACGTTGCGCTGCCGGAGCACGTTGACGCTTTCGAGGCGTTCTTGCCGGTACGCCAGGCGTTCCTCGTCGCCGGACAGAATCTCCCAGACGTCCCTGTAGATGTTGCGCGCCCGCTGCTCGTTTCCCTGGAACATGTAGTAATCCCCGAGCGCCAGGTTGGTGTCGGCCAGCGTCCGCCAGTCCGCGTCCGGATTGTCCTCGGCGATCCGGACGGCGCGCTTGAAATAGATTTCGCCGGTCGTGATGGCCGAAGGCTGGTAGGTGCTCGTTCCGCTCAGGTCCGCGAAAAAGAACGATTGCCCCAGTCGTGTCAGCGGCGGGATCAGCGCAAGGTCGTCCTCGCCGGCCTGGTCCTCGATGATGTTGATGATCCGGCGGTAAGTCGTCCGCTCGTCGTATATGAAGCCTGCGCGATGCTGCCAGGCTGCGCGGCGCATCAGGGACGGCACCAGGTCCATCAGGTCGCCCTCGAAATTGCGCAGGTTCAGCGCGTAGATCGTGTCCTGCAGCTTGCGTGCTTCGTCGATCGAACCAAGGCGCAGGTAGACCTCGGCCAGCGATTCGAGCAGGTCGACCTGCTCGAGATTGTGCGGTCCTTCGTTTACGTGGGTGACGTGAATCGCGCGGCCGTAGGTTTCCGACGCAAGATCCGGGCGCCCGTTGGCGAGTTGCGATGCCCCGAGCCCCTTCAGCGGATTGACGAGCTGGGCATTCAGGCGGTCTTCGTTGTGCTCGATGATCTCGACGGCGGCTTCGAAGTTCTGCTCGGCAGCATCATATTGCTCGTTGCGATGCTGCACGATCGCGAGGTTGGTCAATGCCTTCGCGGTCTCGTTCGAGCGCGGACCCTCGACCTGGATCGCGAGCTCGACGATCCGTTTGGCGACGGAGTCGGCTTCGTCCAGCACGCCGTCGGCCAGCAACAGTTTGAAGCGTTCGAACTGCGCGGTCAGTTCCTCGCGCGGGGTGAGCTCGGGCTCCGGCGGTACCTCGACCATCGGCTCCTCGGCGACGGCGGGTGGCAGTTCGTCGGGATCGGCGGCGGGCGGGCTGTCGATCGTCTGCTGCGCGCGCGCGGCGAGCGCGAGCAGGAACAGCCCGGCCGTGCCGGCGATGCGGAAAGATCTTTTGCGAGCCATCGGATTTAGCATACAACAGCGGCGGCGCCAGGGGTGAAGCGCGAATCGCGGTTATGTTCAGACTCGCGACCCCGCGAGAAGTTCTGACCTGCGCGGTTCGCGGCGGCGCTAGAAATCCAGTCCCAGCTGGCGCTTCCCGGGCCGCTCGAACTGGTTGCAGTCGAGCGCCATCCGCCCCTTGCCACCGGCGAGGCCGGTACGCTTCGCGGCGCTGCGAAACCGCGCCGCGAGCATGTCGGCATAAGCGCCGGAGCCCCGCTGCCGCCGGCCGAAACGGGGATCGTAGAGCCGTCCGCCGCCGGCCTGGCGCAGAAGGTTCATCACACGGGCGGCCCGCTGGGGA
The DNA here is from genome assembly GCA_033721115.1 of Woeseiaceae bacterium. GTDB lineage: Bacteria > Pseudomonadota > Gammaproteobacteria > Steroidobacterales > Woeseiaceae > UBA1847. The sequence continues at coordinate 2,083 of JAWWBD010000113.1, forward strand.
AAATGGCAGTGGAGCCACTCGGCGAACAGGTCCTTCACCTCGTGCGGCAATCGCAGCAGGATGTAGCTCGCCTGGCCGGCACCCGCCGCCGCGGCGGCGTCGAGGACCGACTCGATCTCGCCGTCGTTGATCGCCGGGATCACCGGCGCGAGCAGCACGCTGGTCGGCACGCCCCGGTCTGCCAGCGCGCGGATCACCTCGAGGCGCGCGGCCGGGGAGGCGGCGCGCGGTTCCATGATGCGTTTCAGCCCGTCGTCGAGCGTCGGCAGGCTGATCGCGACCGAGCACAGGCGCCGGGCGGCGAGTTCGGCCAGGATGTCGAGGTCGCGCAGGACCAGCTTGCCCTTGGTGATCAGGCTGACCGGGTGGCGCTGTTCGAGGAAGCGCTCGAGGAGCTCGCGCGTGATGCGCCGCGATTTCTCCGCCGGCTGGTAGGGATCCGTGTTGGCGCCGATCGTGATCGGTTCGCAGCGGTAGCCCGGCTTTTCCCATTCCTCGAGCAGCCGGGTGGCCGCATCGGGCTTGTAGAAGATCCGCGTTTCGAAGTCGAGCCCGGGCGACAGGTCGAGGTAGCTGTGGCTGGGCCGGGCATAGCAGTAGATGCAGCCGTGTTCGCAGCCCTGGTAGGGATTGATCGAACGGTCGAACGGGACGTCCGGCGAGCTGTTGTGGCTGATGATGCGGCCGGTGCGCATCGCGGTGAGGACGGTCTCCGGCACGGCGTCGGCCGCGCGCAGGGCCTCTTCGGCCGTCGCCACGACGGCCTGGCCGGCAAAGCGGCCGTCGCGGCGCGAGACTGCGCCGCGGCCCTTGTGCGCACGCGTGACCATCCGAGAACTGTATAAAAACACAGTACCGGGTGCAAGCCGCTCACGGCCGCACCGTTTCCTGCCGGGCCCGGCGGGCTAGTTCAGCACCCGGTACCCGCGGCCGCGCATGCAGCGCTTGAAGACCATGGACTGCTCGCGGTCCGCCTCGAGTCCCGATCGCGTGCCGCCGTACAGGCCACCGAGCGCAGCGCTGTCACGCACGTCGTCGGAATTGCCGCCGATCGCACCGGCGACCGCGCCGACGGCCGCGCCGGTGGCCGTGCCCCTCGCAACGCCCTCCGGTACGCTGATCTCGCGCGTGTAGGCCTCGCATTCACGCCAGTCCTGGGCCAGCTGGTCCGGGTCTTCGCCCTTGGTATCGATGATCGGGTTCGGGTTGGCGGCACAGCCGGCCGCGACGGTCACGACGATGACGAGCAGTGCGCCCAGCGGGGCACCACGGTGCGATTTCTGTTGCATAGCGGTCTCGATGCCTCTGCCTCGGGAATAGTAACGCCCGGGGCGCCTGTCCGTTGACATTGGACCGCATCCGGCGCCGCGGATTCCCCGCGGCGGCGATTCAGTCGGCAGGCACCTGGTGGATGTGCACGTCCCGCTGCGGGAAGGGGATCGAGATACCCTCCTGATCGAAGCGCTTCTTGATGGCCTCGGTCAGGGCGAAGCGGACCGGCCAGTAATCGCTCGTCCCGACCCAGGGCCGCACGACGAAGTTGACGCTGGAATCCCCGAGTTCCGACACGGCGACCTGGCAGGGCGGATCCTCGAGGATGCGTTCCTCGGCGCCGATCACTTCCTCGATGGTCGCGCGCACCTTGTCGAGGTCGTCGCCGTAGCCGACGCCCACGACGAGGTCGATGCGGCGGGTATCGTGCGCCGAGTAATTGGTGATGATGCTGCCCATGATCTGGCTGTTCGGCACGATGACCCGTTTGTTGTCGCCGGTCTTCAGCACGGTCGTCAGGATCTGCACCTCGAGCACCGTGCCCGCGATCCCCGCAGCCTCGATCCAGTCGCCGACCTTGTAGGGCCGGAACAGCACGATCAGCACGCCTGCAGCGAAGTTGGACAGCGAACCCTGCAACGCCAGGCCGACGGCCAGGCCTGCGGCGCCGAGGACGGCGATGAAGGACGTCGTCTGGACGCCGAGCGCGCCGATCGCCGCGATGACGACGAAAACGAGCAGCGTGATGCGGACGAGATTGAAGATGAAGGTCGTCAGCGTCTTGTCGATCTGCTGTCGTTCGAGCACGCGCCGGAGTCCGCCGGCCAGGATGTTGGTGACCAGCCGGCCCACGTAGAAGATGACGAGGGCAGTGACGATATTGATGCCGAAGTCGACGCCGGTCGTCGCCAGCATGTCCATGATCCGGTTCCAGTCGATCCCGAGGTCGGGCAGTGCGATGTCATTCATGATGCGTAGGGCTCTTTGCGTGTCTGATGGCGGCCGGCCGGTACGGGTCCCGCCCCGGTCCGGCTGCGCATGATGCCGGCCGCGCTCCCGCGTGTCCAACCGCGCCCGGCCGTGATGCCCGCCGGCGGTCCGGCCCGGCCTAGCGCCCCGGCGGGCCGGCGGTCCCCGGCTGGAAGCGGTAGACGTGGTAGGGCCCGCGTTCGAGGATGGCCTCCCGCGGCGCCAGGATGACGTCGCCGAGGGCACTGTCCGCGACGTAGAGCCAGCCGTCCGGGCCGAAGGAGAGCGCATCGGGCCAGCGCAGCCGCCCGGAGCGCAGTACGGTCGTCACGCCCTCACCCGGTGCGACCCGGAAGATGGTGCCGTGCTCGACATCGGTGCCATAGACGAGGCCGGCGGTATCGATACTCAACCCGTCGCTCAGGGGCTTGTCGGCCACGCGCTCCACGCGGGCGGCGAGCTGCGCGGGCGGGAGTTCGGGATTCGTGAGGTCGTGGAGCGCGACGCGGTACAGGCCCGCGCCGGTCAGGGCGCCGTAATAAAGCCAGTCGCCATCGAGTGCCATGCCGTCGACGCCGCCCTTGAGCGTCAGGATGCCGCCGAGGAACGACATTTCCCGCCCCCGCGTGCGAATCACGAAGTCCCCGGCGGTGACCGACTCGTGACCCTCGAGAACGCGCCGCGCCGCCGCGGTTGCCAGATCGTAGACGATCAACGCAGGGCGCTTGCGCCATACGCTCGTATCCGCGATGACGATCGTCCTGCCGTCCGCGCTGACCTCCAGGTCCTGCAGCAGCGATCCCGCCGCCGCAACGGCGGAATCGAAGCGGCGCTCGTGCACGACGTCGCCCGTCGCGAGATCGATGCCCACGAGCCGCGCGTCACGCAGTCCGTGATTGCCGTGGTCGATGGTCCAGAGGCGGTCGTAATCGTCGATGACGAGCCCGAGCACCGTGTCGAACAGGCGTTGCTGGGACGCCCCGTCCGGGTAGGGCTCGGCGGCGCCGTCCACGTACTCGAGCAGGCGATTGCCGCGCGGCCGCGCTTCCGGGTGCACCGTGAAGAATACGCGGCCTTCGGCGCTGACCGCGACGCTGCCGATCGGCTCGGGATACGCCAGCACTGTTTCGAGGCGCTGCTCGTCGACGAGCGGCGGCCCGCTCGTCAGGTCCGGGTACGGCTCGCCGCCGCCGTAGCGCAGCCACAGCGTCAGCGTGAGCCCGAGGGCCAGGAGCGCGAGGATCAGCAGGATTTTTTTCATTTAAGGCTGCTGGTCTTGGAGACTGGGTTCCCGCGCGCGATTCTACCCGATGGACGGGCCGTCAGGCCGTGAAGGCGAGGAGCCAGGCAACACCGACCAGTGCGAGTGCGGCGGTTCCGGCGGCGTTTTGCGCGCGGCGCCCGGGCAACCGTTCGGCGAGCGGCGTCAGCAGCACGCCGGCCCCGAGCCCGGCGAGGAAGCCCATCAGGTGCGCACCGATGTCGGTGTCCGGCCCGCCGGTGCCCGTGTACATCAGTAGCGCGAAGCCGCCGACGATCGGCCCGACGCGATAGGGCCAGCGGTCCTGCGCCATGAGCCGGCCGCGCCAGACATAGCCGGCCACGAGCCCGAGCGCGGCGAATACGGCGGTCGATGCACCGATCGAGCGGTGCGCCGGGTCCAGAAACAGCGTGTTCAGCAGGTTGCCCGCGGCGCCCGCCAGTACGATCGTGAGCCAGGCGATGCCGGGCCCGAGGAGCCGGCCCGCGAACAGGCCGAAAAGTGCACCGAAGACGAGATTACCGGCCAGGTGCCTGACGCCGGAGTGCAGGGTCAGCGCCGTGACGGACCGCCACCATTCACCGGTTCGGATATCGGCACCGTCGACGCGCCCGGCGGCGAGCCAGTCGAGGCTGAACATGGCGCGCCAGGACAGGCCGGCGAACAGGCAGACGACGATGACGTAGCCGAGGATGCCCGGGAGCGCGTTCTGGTACACGACGGGCTGCCTGCGTACCGGCAGGGCGGGCGGGTTTTCCTCATCGTAGCGCAGGAGTTCGTCCACGGCGCGAGCCGAAACGGCGGCCGGCACGACGAGCACGGCCGTACCGCCGTCCTCGACGATTTCGTGCGGGATGCCGACCGAAGCGAGGACGAGCGCGCGGTCCGCGCACGCGCGGCGATTGCGGCTCTCGAAGACGACGCGCAGGTCTTCGTTCACGTTCAGTCACCGTTCATGGCCAGTCGGTGAGCATACACGCATGTTCGATTATTCACCGTTCGCTCAGGGTCCATGACCGTGTTCAGGAGAATCTATTTCGCCATCGCACTGGTCGCGATGCTGTTTTTGCTCGTCAGCCTGGCCTGAGCCCGGCCGGCCGAGTTGCGGTAAGCTATCCGGCCTGGTCTGGTTTACCCGCGACAGCGCAATGAACAAATGGATACCGGGCGCCGCGGCGCTCTTTGCTGCCGCGTCTGCTGCTGCCGAAGTGACGTCCAGTGCGGAACAGGGTTTCGTGGTCGAGCATGAAGTCGTCGTCGCCGCCGGGCGCACCGACGCCTGGCAGGCGGCTGTCGGCAGCATCGGCCTCTGGTGGAGCAGCGACCACACGATCTCGGGCGATGCGCGCAATCTCCGGATCGAGGCGCACGCCCTCGGCTGCTTCTGCGAGCGCCTGAGCGCCCATGGCGAGGTGGTGCACCTGCTGGTGACCTTCGTCAACCCGGGCGTGCTCTTGAGGATGACGGGCGGCCTGGGCCCGCTCGGCCTGATGGGCACCAGCGGCAACATGACCTGGGAATTCCTCGAGGCCGGGGACGATACGCGCATCCGGTTCACCTACGCGGTCGGCGGTTATCATCCCGACGGCCTCGACAGCATCGCCCCCGGCGTCGACTTCGTGATCGGCGAGGCACTGGCGCGACTGGGCGCGCTCATCGAGACCGGCGACCCGGAGCCGGTCGAGCCCTGACCGGCGGCGCCGCGATGCATTCGAAGGACGGGGCACCGCGGCCGTCGGCGACCGTCGTGCTCGTGCGGCCCGGACCCGGCGCTCCGGAAATCCTGATGGTCAAGCGGCATGCCCGAACCGCGTTCGGCTCCGCCTACGCGTTCCCCGGCGGCGTCCTCGAGCCGGCCGACCGGCGCGTCGGCGATCGCTGCCGCGACCTCGGCGATGCGGAGGCGAGCCGCATCCTGGATCTGCCGGCAGGCGGGCTCGCGTACTACAGCGCGGCGATCCGCGAACTGTTCGAGGAAACCGGTGTACTGCTCGCCGCCCCTGACCCCGGGCCCGAGCGCTGCGCGGCGGCGCGCGCGGCCCTGAACGCCGGCCGGCTCGGCTGGGACCGTTTCGTCGCGGACGCGGAGCTCGAGCTCTGCTGCGGCGACCTGAGCTACATCGGCTTCTGGATTACGCCCGAGGGCGAGCCGAAGCGCTTCTCGGCGCGCTTTTTCCTGGCCCGGCTGCCCGACGGCCAGGCCGCGGCGCACTGCGGCGGCGAGATCACCGATTCGTGCTGGATGCCGGCAGCGGAAATCCTTGCAGCACGTGCGCAGGGCGCGATGCGCCTGATCTACCCGACCCGGAAGACGCTCGAAACGCTCGCAACCTTCGATGCCGTCGATCCGATGCTGGCCTGGGCACGCGAGTGCGCGGCGTCGGGCCGGGTCGTCTGCGACCGGCCGACCCGCGCCGAGGCCGGGCTCGGGTGACCGCGTTCGGCAAGGCGCTGCCGCGGTTGGCCGAGCTCGTACCCGGCGTCCGCCGCCTCGTTGCGCCAAATCCGTCGCTGATGACCGGGCCCGGGACGAACACCTACCTGCTCGGTGCGGCGGAGATCACGGTCCTCGATCCCGGGCCGGCGCTGCCAGAGCACGTCGACGCGATCATCGCCGCGGCGGGCGCGCCGATCCGGCAGATCGTCGTGACGCACACGCATCCGGATCACTCGCCGGCGACGCGGCTGCTCGCCGAGCGGACGGGAGCCGTGCGGATCGGCCTGCCGGCGCCGACCGGCAGGCACCAGGACCGGACCTTCCGGCCCGACCGCGAGCCGGCAGACGGCGCGCAGATCGCCGTCGGCCACGACCGGCTCGAAGCCGTGCACACGCCGGGGCATGCCTCGAATCACGTTTGCTACCGGCACACGGGGCTCGACTGGCTCTTTACCGGCGATCACGTCATCGAGGGATCGACGGTCGTCATCGACCCGCCGGACGGCAACATGCAGGCATACCTCGATTCGCTTGCCCGCTGCCGCGATCTCGACTGCGCGCTGCTGGCGCCCGGGCACGGCGACCTGATCCGCGAGCCGCGGCGAGTGATCGACTGGATCATTGCACACCGCCTCGAGCGGGAAACCAAAGTGCTCGAGGCGCTGCGCCGCCATCCCGACCGCAGCGCTGCCGACCTGGTCCCGAAGGTGTATGCGGACGTTGCCGCGCACCTGTTCCCCGTCGCAGAGCGTTCGCTGCTCGCGCACTTAGAAAAGCTCGCCGGCGAAGGCCGTGCACGGCAGCACGACGACGGCCGCTGGCGGCCCGCCTGAGGCCGGTCCCGGCGCGCCGGTCTGGCTTGAACTGTGGCGTCAGTTCGCATAGCGTACGCGGTCCCGGATCGTCCGAGTCTCACCATGACCTTCGTCGTCACCGAAGCCTGCATCCGCTGCAAACTGACGGACTGCGTCGAGGTGTGCCCGGTGGACTGCTTCCACGAGGGCCCGAACATGCTGGTGATCGATCCCGACGAGTGCATCGACTGCACGCTGTGCGAACCGGAGTGCCCGGTGGAGGCGATCTACTCGGAAGACGAGCTGCCGGCCGGGCAGGAGAAGTTCCTGGAGATCAACGCGGAGCTGTCGCGCGAGTGGCCGGTCATCACCGAGATGAAGGACCCGCCCGACGACGCCGACGACTGGCGCGAGGTCGGGGACAAGCTCCAGTACCTCGAGCGCTAGCGCGCGGGGCCGCGCTGCCCGGATGACCAGCTTCAGGGCAAGGCTCGTCCGGCGGGCGACGGGCCTCTACTTCCGGGCCAAGGACCCGCGCACGGCCGACATACCCCGCATGCGCCGGCGCTGGAATGCGCTGGCGCGGCACCTGCCGCTTGCTGATGGCGTCCGGGCGGGCGGGACGATCTTCGCCGGCCGGCCCTGGAACTCATCCCGGCGGCGGCGCCCGCGGTCCCGGTATTGCTCTGGTTCCACGGCGGCGCCTACGTAATGGGCAGCCCGACGACGCACCGGCAGCTCGTGAGCCACATCGCGGCCGCGGCCGGGGTGCGCGCGTTGCTGCCGGATTACCGGCTGGCACCGGAGCAGCCGTTCCCGGCGGCGCTC
>JAWWBD010000114.1:0-9622 GCA_033721115.1 Woeseiaceae bacterium
AACATGTACTCGACTACCGCGACGACGTCGTCGCGGGACCGGCCGTCTCCGATGCGCGCCCGCTGGCCTGGGCCGTCCGGCCGGACAATCCGGCCCTGCTCCGCGCGCTGAACGCGTTCCTGGCCGAGTACCGGCTGCTCGGCGAAGCGGAGCCCCGCTACGTTGCCGACCTGCCGGAACTCAAACAGAAAAAGCGCCTGCGGATGATCACGACCAACAACGCGGCGACGTATTTCCTCTGGCGCGGCGAGCTGATGGGCTTCGAATACGAACTGGGCCGGCGCTTCGCGGATCTGCAGGACCTGCGCCTGGAAGTCGTCGTCGCGCGCGACCATGACGAGCTCTTGCCGATGCTGCTTGCCGGCGAAGGCGATTTCGTCGCCGCCTTCCTCGTACCGACCGAGTCTCGCAGGCAACAGGGCGTGACGTTCACCCGCCCCTATCACTACGCCTCCGAGGTCGTCGTCGGGCGTGCCGATGAACCGGACATCGCGACACTTGCCGACCTGGCTGGCCGCAGAATCGCCGTGCGGCGCTCGAGCGCCTACTGGACGCACGTGGCAGCGCTCATCGAGGCAGGCGAGCTCGACGCCGAGCTCGAGGCGGCGCCCGCGGACATGGAAACGCAGGAAATCATCGATGGGGTCGCGAACGCTGCATTCGACCTGACCGTCGCCGACTCGCACATCCTGGACATCGAGCTGACCTGGCGCGACGACGTCAGGGCACTGATCAGTATCGGGGACGAACGCCCGCACAGCTGGGCCGTGCATCCGGACAACCGCGTGCTGCTCTCGGCGATGAACAGTTATCTCGCCGCCACCTATCGCGGACTGCACTACAACCTGAGCTACCAGAAATACTTCCGCGACCCGCACCACGCGCAGGACGATCCTGCCGCCCTGCTCGCACCCGGCCAGCTCAGTCCCTTCGACGACATCGTGCGCAAGTACGCAGCCAGGTACGGCTTCGACTGGCGTCTCATCGTCGCCCAGATGTACCAGGAGAGTCGCTTCGACCCCGCGGCGCGCTCATGGATGGGGGCCCGGGGACTGATGCAGGTGCTGCCGCGCACGGGACGCGAGTTCGGCTTCGAAGACCTCGCCGACCCCGAGCAGGGTATCCACGCAGGCATCCGTTACCTCGCCTGGGTGCGCGAGCGCTTCCCGCGCCGGCTGCCACCGGCCGAGCGGACCTGGTTCGCCCTCGCGGGCTACAACGCGGGGCACGGTCATGTCCGGGATGCGCGCAGGCTCGCGCGCAAACTGGGTCACGACCCGGATCGCTGGTTCGGCCATGTCGAACTCGCGATGCTCAGGCTGTCCGAGCCGGAGCACGCAGCAACCGCGCGGCACGGTTACGTGCGCGGCAGTGAGCCCGTGCAGTACGTGCGCCGGATCAGGCAGCGCTTCCAGGCGTACTCGCAGCTGCTCGACTAGGCGACATGAGCGCCTGACCGGCCGTCAACCGCTGAACAGCAGGAACTCGCGCCGGGTCTTCGGCCCGAAAGTCAGGTGATGCGGGTCGCGGCGCCCGGCATAGGCTTGACGTGACCGGGCGACACGATCGTTTGCCGCGTGCCTGCGGGCCTCCTCGATCGAGATGCCGTAGGGCCTGAGCGCGTTGAGACCGAAAACCTTGGCGCGCAGGTCGGCCGTGATCTCCGGGTAGCCGTGCTGCTCGCGGACCTCAGGCGCGATCTGGAAGCTGCGGAAAGCCTGGATCTGGTCCTGCGGCGAGCCGTACCAGATCGAGTCCGTGCCCCACAGCACGTTGTCCTCACCCAGGTGCTTCAGCAGTTTGCCGATGCCGTGCGCGGCGCTGTCCGTGTCGCGCATGAGCCCCCGCCAAGTGCTGCCGAGCTCGGCGTAGACGTTCGAGCCGTGGCCGAGACCCGCCTGCTCGACCGAGCGGATCAGCCCGTCGAGGCCCTCGCCGCGGTCCGGATCGTACGGCCCTTCCGCCTGCCCCGGGATCCAGCCCGAGTGATAGATCAGGAAGTTGACATCGGGGAACTGTTTCGCGGCCGGGCCGATGTCCGTGCAGAGCGAGTGCTCGTAGGACTGCCGGCCGAACGGGATGCCCTTGTGGATGCAGATGTTCTTCACGCCCAGCGCGCGCGCCTTCTCGATGAACGCGAGGCCGACGTCGTCGGTCAGGTAGAAGCCCTTGCCCTCCGGGCCCCACTGCGTGTAGGTCTTCCAGGCGGACACGCTGTATTTCTCGGCGAGTTCGTCCATGCCGTCGAGGTCGCCGGCCTGGTTGGGGTTGACCCGGCCGTGCAGCAGCAGGCGGTGCGTGCCCTCGAGCTCGTCGACGATCCGGCGGGTCGCGTCGGCCTCCTCGATGGTCAGCGGCTCGGCGTCGCGCGCCGACGGCACGAAAGAGAGCACCATCATGTCGGTGTCGGCGTCGAGGAAGACGTCCTTGACGAAGTCGTCGGCGCCCAGGCAGCGCATGTAGTCACGGCTGACGTAGTCGAACTGCGCGCATTCGCGCTTGCGTTCCGCGGCAACGCCGGGCGGCACGTAATGGCCCTGCACGTCGAAAATGAACTCCTGCTTGCCGAGCGTGGCTTCGGCCAGCTGGAAATCCTTGCCGGCCTCGGCATCGACGTCGAAGAATCCGTCCCGTTTCCCGGCCTGCGCGTTGGCCTCGTTGATGGCGAGCAGCGTCGTCGCGGCACCTGCGGCCGTGACCAGGAAGTCGCGACGGCCGAGCGCGGTCTGCCGCGCATTGCGGCTCACCGCCTCCTGCGCCAGCGCATTGGCATGGCGGTTGCGCGCCTCGAGCGGAATCGGCGCGTACTCGGCATTGGACGTCGAATCGAGCTTGATCGGCAGCCGCCGGCCCTCGGGATCGAACCGGTATTTCATGCATCCCCCTTGCGGCGGCAGCGCCGCGTTCAGTGTTTCAGTCTAAGATTAGCGGGGCGCCGGAAGGTTCGCGGGGCAGACGGCAGGAAGTCCCGCAAAAGTCCCGCAGGGTGGCGTGACAACTTCGAGATATTCGTCTTAAGTCATTGAAAAGACTGGTGCCGAAGAGAGGACTCGAACCTCCGACCCACGCATTACGAATGCGTTGCTCTACCAACTGAGCTACTTCGGCACGCGGCGGGCGCGCAGTATAGCGGGCACGCCTGCCCGCGGAAAGTGCCGTGGCGCCGTCAGCGCCGGTCGCGCACCCTGATCAGGACCTCGGTGCTTTCGTGCTCGGTGCCCGGCGGAAGCTCGGGCAGGTCGAGAAAACGCACCTGCTCGTCCGGGATCTCCGCGAGTTCGCCCGAATCGACGTTGTAAAAGTGGTGATGGGCGTGCGTCGTCGAGTCGTAGAACTTGCGCACCGGGTCGACCATGACTTCGCGGATCAGCCCACGCTCGCTGAACAGGTTCAGCGTGTTGTAGACGGTGGCCTTGGAGACCGCGCTCCCCGACCGGCGCAGCCGGTCGATGATCCGGTCAGCCGACAGGTGCTGCGGCTTCTCTAAAAGGACTTTGGCGACCTCGATCCGCTGGGGCGTCGCCAGGATACCGTGACGATCGAACAGCGACTGCAGGTCGTCTGGGCTCATTGCCTCGGTCCCCGGATTACGTACATTCCGCCCAGTTTCGCGCAGGGGCAGGCGCGGCGCAAGTTGCTACGTTAGGGGCGGACACGGAGGTCCGCGATGCCTGATGCCCACCGGGGCCACACCCTTTATGAACTGCTGCTGGTGCTCCTCCTGATCAGCATACTGGCCGGTCTGGCCGTGCCGTCTTTCGGCAACATCGTCGCCCGCAGCCGCATCAGCGCCGAGATCGACGCCCTGTTCCACGCCGTGCACGTAGCCCGCAAGGAGGCGATCATGCGCCGGCAGGTCGTCTCGCTGTGTCCGTCCGTCGACGGCCGCCAGTGCGACGGCTCGCGTGACTGGTCCGCTGGCTGGATTATGTTCAATAATGTCGACGCCGACGAGCCACCGCGGGTCGATCCCGGCGAGGCCGTGCTGCAGCGCCACGCGGCCCGGCCCGAGGTCCGGATCCGCGCCAACCGCCGCGGATTCACGCTCAGAGCCATTTTCCGGCGGGCCACGAACGGCACCCTCGTCGTCTGCGACCGGGCCGGGCGAGTCGCCGCAAAAGCGCTGGTCGTGAGCTACACGGGCCGGCCCAGGGTCGCCCTCGCCGACCGTGCGGGACGCCCGTACGACTGTGCGGATTAAGTCAAACCGGGACGCCCCCGGCGCACCGCTCGTCGCGGCCGAGACACCGCTCGTCGGCTGCCCCCGCAGGGCTCGTCGCGGGGCAGTATATTGCCCGTATGGAAAAGCGCACAAGCCAGGGATTTACGCTGTACGAGCTGATGATCACGGTACTGATCGTGGGCATCATCCTGGCCTTCGGTGCGCCGAACCTGGGCGAATTCATCCGCAACAGCCGGCTCTCGGGCACCGCCAACGACCTGCACGCCGCCTTCATGATGGCGCGCAGCGACGCCGCACGTGCCAAGACCAACATCACGATTTGTGCGAGCGCCAACGCAATGGATGCCGGCGCCGACTGCGGCGGTACCTGGGACCAGGGGTTCATCGTATTCGTGGATGTGAATGCCGACCAGGCCCGCGCCGGCGCGGCGGAGACCCTGCTCCGCGCGAACGGACCCGTGGGCGACGGCGTGACCCTCGCGGTGGCGAATGATGCGACGTACTTCATGTACGCCGCGACGGGACTCGGCAGGACGGATACCGCCGGCAACCCGGTCGTCTCGCAGATCGTCATGTGCGACAAGCGCGGCAACGTGACCGCTGCCGGGGGCAATTCGGCCGCCCGCCTGCTGGTCGCCACGCCGCTCGGGCGTGCGACGATCCTGCGCGACCAGGGGCTGATCGGCGATGCGTTGACGGCGATGGGCAAGACCTGCCCGTGATTGTACCTGGCGGAGGAATGACGAGGATGCAACGCGACAACGTCAAAAGGCGACAGCAAGGCTTCTCGCTGGTCGAGGTCCTGATTGCGCTGATCATCATGTCGGTCGGGATGCTCGGCATCGCCGGCCTGTACGTGCAGAGCATGCAGGCCGGGCGCACGTCGATGTTCCGCCATCATGCGGTCACGCTGGCGGGTGACGTCGCCGACCGCATCCGGGCCAACCCGCGTGCCGGTGCGGTCTATGCGCTCGCGGGATCCGACAATAACTGCGTCGCCGCGGGCACGGATTGCTCGGAAGCCGAGATGGCGGCGCACGATATCTTCGTCTGGGACCAGCAGGCGGCCGAATCGCTGCCGAACGGCACCGTCACCGTCACGTTCGACAACGGGCCCAACCCGCCCGAGTACACGATTACGGTCGCCTGGGACGAGCCCGGCGAGGCGCTGAGTTACGCCGTGACGATACCGGTCCTGGGGTTCTGACAGTCATGACCACGCACAAGCACCTGCCTGTCTCCGGGAACACACGGCAAGACGGCCTGACACTCGTCGAGCTGCTCGTCGCGCTCGCGATCGGCTCGTTCCTGATCATCGGCGCGGTACAGATTTACAACCAGAGCCGCCAGGCGTTCGTCATCAATGAATCGATCGCGCGCGTCCAGGAGACCGCGCAGTTCGCCATGGACACGATCGAGGCCGACCTGCGCATGGCGAGCAACTGGGGCCAGACGAGTCGCTCGCTGTCGATCGAGGGTCGCTCGCTTCCCGGGGACGCCAACCCGCTCGCGCTGGCGGAACCGGCCAGCTGCGGCGCGGGCTGGGCGCTCGACCTCGCGCTTGCCGTCGACGGCAGCAATAACGGCTATGCCCTCGGCTGCGCAGCAGAGGGCGGCGCGCAGGCCAACTCCGACGTCGTCACCGTGCGCCGCGCGACGGTCACGCCCGTGGCGCCCCAGGCCGGCCGCATCCAGGTCCAGGCCACCCGCGTCCAGGGCCAGTTGTTCGAAGATGGCGTCATCCCGGCCGGGTTCACACCCGCGACGTCCTCCACGCACAACCTGCTCGTCAATTCCTACTATGTCGCCGCCGATTCGGATCTCGTGCCGGGGGTACCGACACTGCGGCGCAAGACGCTCGGCGTTGTGGGCGGCGCCCCGGCGATCATCGACCAGGAGGTGGCGCCCGGCGTCGAAAACCTCCAGGTGCAGCTCGGCATCGACGTCAACGGCGACAACACGGTCGATCGCTACGTCAACCCCGGCGACCCGATTTACGTCCCCGGTGCCGCTGGATTCGTTCCGGGTTCCAGGGTGCTGACGGCGCGCGTCTGGCTGGTCGTCAGGGGCCTGGCCCGGGAAGCCGGCATCCAGGATAACCGCGTCTACGATCCCGGCGATGTCAATCTCGGCGCGCCGAACGACGAGTTCCGCCGCATGCAGGTATCGAAAACCATACTGCTGCGCAATTCACGGACCTGAACGGATGCCCATGAAGACTTTATCCACTCAATTCCGATATCGGCAGCAGGGCGCTGCGCTCGTCGTTGGCCTCATCCTGCTCGTGGTCATCACGGTACTCGCCATCTCGGGCATGAACACGGCAACGACCGAGCTCGCCATGGCGCGTAACAACCAGTATTACGAGAATGCGTTCCAGGCTGCCGAGACGGGCCTCGAGCAGGTGCTCGCCCAGGGCCAGTACAACACGCTCGCCAATGCGACCATTACGCAGACGATATCGGCCAACGAATCGGTGACCGCGCAGATCGCCTACCAGAACATGACCATCGTCCCGGACCGCGGCTTCAGCCTCGGCGTGGGCAGCGGCATTGCCGCCTACCACTTCACCGCGACGGCAACCGCAGAGTCCGAGCGCACCCCGGGTACCGACACCGATCGCGACTCGCCGGCAACGCATACCCAGTCTTTCTACATCGTCGGGCCGGAAGCACCGACGCTATAGGCGCCAGGGAAACAGGAGACCCCCATGAACAGGTACAAATTCTTGCTGCTGGCACTCATCGCCCTTTTCAGCCTGTCGGCGAATGCCGATTTCAGGACCATCGCCCGCGCCCACGAGGTCGTGCTGAGCGACTTCAGCGCTCCGGCGTCCCCGAACGGCATGGCCGGTTTCAAGTCCTGCGCCGACTGCAAGCGCATGAACGTGCGGGTGACACCGGAGACGCGCTACGTGCTCAACCGGCGGGATGTCACCCTGCGGCAATTCCGTGATGCGCTGGCCGCCGTCACCGATCGCGACGCCCCGACGGTCGTCGTCCTCCATCACCTGGAGTCGGACGTCGTGCTGCGGATCTCCACCGATCTGTGAGCGTCGGACCAAGATTTCGAGAGGGAACGATCATGAAGATCACTGCGAAGAAATTCTCATGGATGACCGCGAGCTGCCTGCTGGCCGGGCTGCTCGGGATGCCGGCCGTGGCCGATGATACGGAGCTTTTGCTCGTCGCTCCGGACCAGAGCTCGCTGCCCTTCAATGCCAACATCCTGCTGATCATCGACTCCTCGGGCAGTATGGGTACGCTCGAGGACACGACGGAGCCGTATGACAGCACGGTGACCTATTCCGGCGACTGCGACACGAATCTCCTCTACTGGTCGCAGGTGGACACGGTGCCGGTCTGCGACGGCGACAACAAGCAGGCTATCAGCAAGTCGGCATACGTCTGCAAGAAATCCGAGCGCCAGATCGCGGGCGTCGGCCTCTTCTCCGACGTCATGGTGCAGTATCGCTCTGACCTGCTGGGTGCGGCGCGCTGGATGACGCTCGAGCCCGGCAATTCGTCCGACACGGTCGAATGCCAGGAAGATTCCGGCTTCCACGGCGAGAACGGCAGCGGCTCGCTCGTCTACGCTATGGCCGGCGCGGGCCTCGCGAAGTTCACCGACAACCCGGCCCTCGAGATCGCCTGGGGCAGCTACCCGACGTCGGAGACCTATACGGTCTATGACGGCAACTACCTGAACTGGCGCTCGAGCCCGGTTTCCGTGGAGCGCTCCCGCCTCGACATCGTCAAGACCTCGACCAAGATCGCCCTCGATTCGATCAACAGTTCGAACATCGGCATTATGCGCTTCAACGACAACCAGGGCGGCCCGGTGATCCTCGGCATGACCGACCTGGACGGCAACCGTGCGATGATCGACTCGGTCATCGACGGTATCAATGCCGGCGGCCGCACGCCGATCGCCGAAACGACCTACGAGTCGGCCCTCTACTGGCTCGGCGCCGAGGCCTACTACGGCAACAACGTCAACGAGCATGCAACCGACCCGGGGGCCCTGGCCTCGACCAATCCGGAGGTCTACCTCGCCCCCGACAGCCCGGTCTGCACGAAGAACTACAACGTTCTGCTGACCGACGGCGAGCCGGTTGACGACGCCGAGGCGCAGACGCTGGCCCCGACACTACCGAATTTCGCCGCCAAGCTCGGCCGCACGGCCTGCACCGGCACGGCGCAGGGCGACTGCCTCGATGATATTACCGAGTACCTGTCGATCCCGGATCTCGACTCCAACCAGCCGGGCGAACAGTTCGTCACGACCCACACGATCGGCTTCACGATCGACCTGCCGATCCTGAAGCAGGCCGCGGAGGTCTCGGGCGGCAACTATTACCTCGCCGACGACGTCGAGAGCCTGACGCTCGCCCTGCTCGAGATTTTCGACGTCGCGAACAAGCAGGCACTGGCTTTCACCGCGCCTTCCGTGGCGGTCAATACGTTCAACCGTACGCAGAATCGCAACGATCTCTACATGACGGTCTTTTCCGCGGAGTCCAGGGCGCACTGGCCGGGTAACCTGAAGAAATACGCAATCTCGGGCGGCCAGATCGTCGATTCGACCGGCGCGAATGCGGTCGACCCGGCCACGGGATTCTTCGCCGACGCCGCGAAGAGCTACTGGACGGTCGGTGACCCCGACGGCAAGATCGTCAGGGCCGGCGGTGCCGCCAACCTGCTGCCGGCACCGGCATCCAGGAAGCTGTACACCAACAACGGCGCGGACAGCGATCTGTCGGGCGCGTCGAACGCGATCTCCGTTGCGAACGAGGGCGCCTTTACGCTGGCCGATTTCGGCCTGACGGGCGCATCGGGCGAGCCGAGCAAGACGGATCTCATCAACTGGGCTCGCGGGGCGGACGTCCGGGACGAGGACAACGATGCCTCGACCACGCAGCGCTTCGCGATGGGCGACCCGCTGCACGCCCAGCCCGCCGCCATCGATTACGGGACGACGACCAGCGACTCGGACATCGTCGTTTATGTCGCGACCAACGACGGCTACCTCCATGCGTTCGACGGCGACACCGGTGTCGAACTCTGGTCCTTCATTCCCAAGGAACTGCTCAGCCGGCTGACGAAGCTCTACTTCGACCCCTCTACCAAGTACAAGAGCTACGGCCTCGACGGGGACGTCATGCCGGTCGTCGCCGACAAGAACAACAACGGCGTCATTGACGGGGACGACTTCGTCTACCTGTTGTTCGGCATGCGCCGCGGCGGAGATACCTACTACGCCCTCGACGTGACGGACAAGAATTCGCCCAAGCTGCTGTGGACCAAGACATTGCCCGAATTCGGCCAGACCTGGGCGGCGCCCATCGTCGCACGAGTTGACATCGACGATCCGTCGCTCAACGCGGACAAGGCGGTTGCCTTCGTCGGCGGCGGCTACGATCCGGTCCACGACACGCCG
>JAWWBD010000115.1:0-9571 GCA_033721115.1 Woeseiaceae bacterium
AATGCCTGCGTTCCACGCCGGTCCGCGTGCGGATCCACTCGTCACTCGTATCGACCATTTTCTCGAGGTCGAAGTTGGTCAGGATCTTCTCGGGCAGGTAGCGCCCGGTCCCGACGATCCTGGTATACGTCATGCGGCTTCTCGCGCAAGCAGGCTGCCGATCTGCTGCGGCACCTGGTTTCTGACTTCGACGACGGCCGTTTCGATTGCGTGCCGGAACGCGACCGCATCGGCGCCGCCGTGACTCTTGATGACGATACCATTTAGGCCGACGAGCGTCGCGCCGTTGTAACGCCGCGAATCCATCTCGACGGCGAGGCGCCCCAGGACCTGGCCCGCGAGGACCGCCTGCAGCCGGGCAAACCAGCTCCGGGCGAATGCCCGGTGGAGGTAGTGCGACGCGAGGCCAACCGTGCCCTCCATGGTCTTCAGCGCGACATTGCCCGTAAAGCCGTCGGTGACGACGACGTCGGCGCGCCCGGAGAACAGCGCGCTGCCCTCGATGAAGCCGACGTAGTCGAGCGAGCTGGCGCCGAGACGCGCCGCCGCCTCTTTCACCGTATCGTGTCCCTTGGTGTCTTCGGCGCCGATGTTGAGCAGGGCGATACGCGGCCGGTCGATGCCGCAGATGTCCGCAGCGACAATCGCGCCCATCACCGCAAACTGGAACAGGTGCTCGGCGGTGCACTGTGCATTGGCGCCGAGATCGAGCATGTGTACCGAACCTCCGATCGCCGGTACCTCGGCGATGATGGCGGGCCGGTCGATGCCCGGCAGCATCTTGAGCACGTACTTCGCAGTGGCCATCAGCGCGCCCGTGTTGCCGGCGCTGACGCAGGCCTGGGCGCGCCCGTCCCTGACCAGATCGACGGCGACTCGCATCGAGGAATCTTTCTTCCGCCGGAGCGCCTCTGCCGGCGCCTCGGACATGCCGACGATCTCGCTTGCCGGCACGATGTTGAGGCGCGAATCGGCGTACTTGAGCCGCCCGACGTGGCCTTCGAGTTCCGCGCTATCGCCGACGAGGAGGAGTTCGAGGTTGCGGTACCGCGCGAGTGCATCGGCAGCCGCGCGCACGACGACGGCGGCGCCGAGATCGCCGCTCATCGCGTCTAAGGAAATGACGGTTTTCGAGACCAACGCGGAGCGGACCGGCCTGTCGGCCGGTCCACGGGGAGCGGGTCGCTACTCGTCTTCGTCGTGCATCAGGTTCCGGTCCGCGACGACCTGCTTGCCGCGGTAGAACCCGTCGGGAGACACGCGATGCCTCAGGTGCGTCTCCCCCGTCGTGGGATCGACCGACAGTGCCGGCTTTGCCAGCTTGTCGTGCGAACGCCGCATGCCGCGCGTCGACGGGGTCCTGCGACTTTTTTGAACAGCCATAACGCTCTCCTCGGAGCACGGCGCCAGCGCGCCGCCATCAAATTCAGTTCTTCTCTTCCATCTGCGACCGCAGGTCGGCAAACGGGCGTACAGTCAACGGGTCGGCCCCGGCCGGTCGCGGCTCGCGGCATCCCGCTCGTTCTTCGTGCACCGCCGCGAACGGCAATGCCATTATCAGGCATTCCTCGACCAGGTCGACAGGCCTGAAGAGCGGCTCATCCAGCTCCCAGACCTCGAACTCGCCCGGCTCAGCCGCGGTCGTCTCGCCGTCCGCGAACAGGAGCCCGAGCTCGACCGCGACCGGCAGCCGCATCGGCGCCAGGCAGCGCTGGCAGACCGCGTCGAGCGTCGTCCGGACCGTGCCCGTCAGCGCGGGCAGCGCGCGCTGCGCGTCCGCGAATCCGAACTCGAGCCGGCCCGTCACCTCGGCCGCGCGCCAGTCGACCGGCCGGTTGCCGGCCGCGAGGCCGTCGAGGTCCGTCCGGACGATCTCCGTCAGTCGCGGGAACAACGCAAGAACATCTTTAAATTCAATGACCTGCGCGCGGGCCGCCAGTTCCGACGGGGTCCTGCGATCGAGCAGCAGATTGCCCATGGCGCGCGCATGATAAGGACCCGGGAACCCGGTGTCAAAGCGCCCGGCAGCAAAACTGTCGGCGCCGTGGGCCAAACCGGTTACACTCGGCCGGCCCCGGCACAAGCAATTGATTTCATGCAGAATCCTGCGGCTCCACCGATCGTCCTCGCCTCGACGTCGCCGTACCGGCGCGGACTGCTCGACCGCTTCCTCGACGAGTTCGAGACGGTGTCACCCGACGTCGACGAGCGCGCGGAGGACGACCCCGATCCCGAGGCGCTGGCAACGCGACTCGCGCGGCTGAAGGCCGAAGCCGTCGCCGTCAGTTCCCGCGATGCGCTGATCATCGGTGCCGACCAGCTCGCGGTCCTCGAGGGGCGCATCATCGGCAAGCCCGGCGATCACCAGAAAGCGGTGGAACAGTTGCTGGCTGCCGCCGGCAAGACCATGACCTTCCTCACTGCGGTCTGCATGCTGGACCCGGTAACCAAGACCCGCTACGAGCATGTCGACCAGACGAGCGTCCGGTTCCGCAAATTCGATCGCCGGCTGGCCGACGCCTACCTGCGCCACGACGAGCCCTACGATTGTGCCGGGAGCTTCAAGATCGAGGGCTCCGGCTTCCTGCTGTTCCAGGCCGTCAAGACCGACGATCCGACCGCACTGATCGGCCTGCCGATGATCTGGGTGGCCGACCGGCTGCTGGCGCTCGGCTACCTGTCGCCCTGAAGCCGGCCGAGAAAGGCTTCGAGATCATCGGCCAGCGGCGCCGTGAAGTGCAGCTCGTTCCCGCCGGCATCGGGAAACGCAATCGACTGCGCGTGCAGAAACAGCCGGCGCAGGCCCAGTTTTGCGGCCTCCTGGTTGGCCGCCTCGTTCCCGTAGCGTTCGTCGCCGACGAGCGGATGGCCGGCGTCGGCGAGGTGGACGCGGATCTGGTGCGTGCGCCCGGTGGCGGGCATGCACTGCAACAGACTGTAGCGATCGTAGCGCCGTGACAGCCTGACCCGGGTCTGTGCGGGTTTGCCGTCCGGACTCACCACGACGTGGCGCTCGCCCCCCTTGCGATGGTGCACGAAGAGCGGGCCATCCAGTACGCGGTCCCCGAACTGCCAGTCACCAACCGCGAGCCCGAGGTAGTTTTTCTCGACCCGGCCTTCCCGAAACTGCTCGTGCAGTTCCCGGAGCGCAGACCGCCGCTTGGCGAGGACCAGGCACCCGGACGTTTCCCTGTCCAGTCGGTGTACGAGCGAGAGCTCCGCGAGGTCCGGCCGCGCGCTGCGCAACAGTTCGACGACACCGTGGCTGATCCCGCTGCCCCCGTGAACCGCGAGCCCGGACGGCTTGTTCACGACGAACAGGCGCCGGTCTTCGTAAAGCACCTGGCCGAGGATCTGCCGCGCATCGCCCGGCGCCGGTGCGGGTGCGGGCGCCCGGACGCGCACCGGCGGCAGGCGCACCTGGTCACCGGCTGCCAGCCGGCAGTCGGCCCGAACGCGGCCGCCGTTGACGCGCACCTCACCGCGCCTGAGCAGCCGGTAGACCCGGGTCTTCGGGACCCCCGGCAGCATCCGGCGGAGATAATTGTCGATGCGCTGCCCCGCCTCGTCGGCCCCGACTTCGACCTTCCTTACCCGGGTCATCTCGCCGCGCGGTTCCTTGCCTGACTTTTGCTGCATGATCAATGACTTGTTCAAACCGGACTCTGTGCTATATTAGCGCCCTGTGACGCCCGGCAGGCACCGTCTCCGGGTCGCACAAGGCGGTCTCAGCGCCGGCCGTTCCGAGGTCGGTTGCGATCGCAAAAGCAAAGCAGTCAACACCGAAGGCCCCGCACAAGCGCGGCCGGATACGATGGCAGCGAGCACGGACAGAAGCGAGCGCCAGGGCGGCAAGGCCGCAGGGAACGAATGCTGAATTTGTTGATCGGCCTGATCTTCGAGGGTCGGGCCCGGAATATTACCATCCGAAGCGCGAGCGACACGTTCACGCGCAGCCTCCGGCTGTGTTTTCCCTCCTTACGTCCCGCACCGGCGACTCACTCCGCGTTGCTGCCCTGTCACACAGACCAAGTAGGGCACCATGAAAAGAATGCTGATCAATGCAACTCAGGAAGAAGAGTTGCGGATGGCGATGGTCGATGGCCAGCGCCTCTATGACCTGAATATCGAACTACCGGCAAGCGAACGCAAGAAAGCAAACATCTACAAAGGCAAAATCACGCGCATCGAGCCCAGTCTCGAAGCCGCGTTCGTGGATTTTGGCGCCGAGCGACACGGCTTCCTGCCGCTCAAGGAAATCTCCAGCGAGTACTTCGTCAGGCCCGTCGAATCAGGCAAGAAACCCAACATCAAAGAGGTCCTGAACGAAGGGCAGGACATCGTCGTCCAGATCGACAAGGAAGAGCGCGGCAACAAGGGGGCGGCGCTCACGACCTATGTCAGCCTCGCTGGACGCTTCATCGTCCTGAAACCCAACAAGGCCCGCTCTGGCGGCGTATCCCGGCGCATCGTCGGCTCCGACCGCGACCTGGCCCGTGAATCGCTGGGCGAGATCGAGGTGCCGGACGGCATGAGCGTGATCCTGCGCACGGCCGGGATTGATCGCAGCCCCGAGGAACTGGCCTGGGACCTCGAAAACCTGATGACGATCTGGCAGGCGATCCTGAACGTCGTGCTGCAGCGGCCCTCCCCGTTTTTGATCTACCGGGAGAGCAACGCGGTCGTGCGCGCACTGCGCGACTACCTGACGAGCGAGATCGGCGAGATCCTGATCGACGACGAGGCGACCTACGCCGAGGCGCGCGAGTTCATGGAGCAGGTCATGCCCCACAACCTGCGCAAGCTCAAGCACTACACGGACCCGGTGCCGCTCTTCACGCGCTTCCAGATCGAGAGCCAGATCGAATCGGCATTCGCCCATTCGGTGAACCTGCCGTCGGGCGGCAGCATCGTCATCGATCACACGGAGGCGCTGGTTTCCATCGACATCAACTCGGCCCGGTCGACCAAGGGCGGTGACATCGAGGCCACTGCGCTCAATACGAATCTCGAGGCCGCGGAAGAAATCGCGCGGCAGCTCAGGATCCGCGACCTCGGCGGACTCATCGTCATCGATTTCATCGACATGGGACCGCAGAAGCACCAGCGCGAGGTCGAGAACAAGCTGCGCGAGGCCGTGCGCCAGGACAGGGCCCGGGTGCAGATCGGCAAGATCACGCGCTTCGGCCTGCTGGAAATGTCGCGCCAGCGACTCCGGCCGTCGCTCGGCGAGTCCAGCTACCTCACCTGCCCCCGCTGCTCGGGCCACGGCACGATCCGGAGCGTCGAATCGCTCGCGCTCGCGATCCTGCGGCTGATCGGCGAGGAGGCGCGCAAGGAGCGGACGGCCAAAGTCATCGCGCAGCTGCCGGTCGAGGTGGCGACCTACCTGCTGAACGAAAAACGCGACTGGGTCAATAACGTCGAAAGCCGCCACGCTACCCAGGTAATCCTGGTGGCGAACCCGGCGCTGGAGACGCCGCACTACGACGTCAGGCGCGTCCGCGACGACCAGACCGAAGAGCCCGAAAACGTCGGCGCCAGCTACGAACTCGCCGAGCTCGGCAAGGAACCCGAACTCCCGATCGGCATGGAGGAAAAACCGGTGGCCGAGGTGCCGGCCATCGGCACGATCAAGCCGTCGACCCCGGCACCGGCGCAGGCCGAGGTCCAGGCAGCCGAGGCGGAACCGGCACGGCCCGGTTTCTGGGCGCGTCTCGCTGCCCTCATTACGGGTGCCGGCAGCGACGCCGCGGCAACCAGGGAGAAAAAACCGGCGAAGAAAAAAGCGGCCACGGACCCGGCATCACGCGGCAAGTCGGGCGGTCCCCGCAAGACGCGGCGCAAGAGCACCGGCGATACGCGGCGTGGCGGTGAAGAGCGTCGCGGCAAGCGCGGCGGCAAACGCAAGTCCGCGAAAAAGTCGAGCGGCCGCAAGAAAGCGCAGGCGCGGCAACCGGACAGCGCGGGCGAGGCGCAGGAGGAAAGCCGCAAGGCGTCCGGCGACAAGCCGGCGAGGAGCCGGCGCAGCCGGGGTGGCCGCCGGCGCCGCAAGACCGGCGGCGACCAGGGCGCCGAGCCGAAGAAGAACCAGGCCGCGCAAACCGGTAACGGCGGAGACGCACCGAAGCAACAGCGCGCCGACAAAGGCGACAGCGGCGGGCGGGCCGACCGCCAGGCCGACGAACGCCCGGCGGCAAAGCAGGAGGCGAAAGCCGACCGCCCGGCCGCCGAACGTCCGGCAGAAAAGGAGCAGGCAAAACCGGAGCGGCCGGCCGACACACGTCCCGCGCAAGATGCGCAGGCGAAGCCCGACCGCCCGGTCGAGGAGCGCCCTGCAGAAAAGCAACGGGCGAAAGCGGAGCCGCGCCCTGCGGCGAAAGAACAGGCGCAACCCGAACGGCCCGCCGACGCGCGACCTGCGCCGCAGGCGCAGCCGAAGCCGCAGGGCCAGCTTTTGCCGTGGGACAGCCCGCCGCCGGCACCGGCCGACAAGCCGGCCAAGCCCGCAGCTCCCTCGCCCGACAACCGGGACTCGACCACGAGCAGCTGACGGCCACGGACGGCGTCCGGCCGCGACATCGCGGCGCGGCCGGGTGGTTCGGGTCAGAAGTGGCGCTTGCGCAGTGCCTCGAGGAGGCCGCGGGCCCCGTCCTCGACGAGGTCCAGCACGCGTTCGAATCCGGCGGCCCCGCCGTAGTACGGATCCGGGACCTCGGTTTCTCCGCTGCCCGAGAATTCGAGGAACAGGCGGATCTTGTCGTGATGCTCTTCGCCGGCCTGCCCCCGCAGCAGCTCGAGATTATCGCGATCCATCGCCAGGATGTAGTCGAAGGCGCTGAAGTCCGCGTCGCGGACCCGCCGCGCGCGGATCCCGTCCATCGTGAACCCGCGCCGCTCGGCGGCAGCCCGCGCCCGCCGGTCCGCCGGTTCGCCGACGTGATACGCGTGCGTACCCGCCGAGTCGACCCTGACCCTGCCGGCGAGACCCGCCTCGCTCACGACATGCCGGAAGACCCCTTCCGCCGTCGGCGACCGGCAGATGTTGCCCATGCAGACGAAAAGCACGCCAATGCTCTGCTCGCTATTTTTCGACATGCGCAGAGGATAAGGCATCTCGCAGGGCGGAGGCTACCGGGGCGCTGATGCGCGAACAGCAAGTCAGTCGGTCGCTGGCGTCGCGTACGAGACTGCAAACTCCTCGAAGGCTGCGAACGGGACCGGCCGATGAATGCAATAGCCCTGGGCGTAGTCGCAGCCCAGCGCGCGAAGCTCCTGCAGCACGTCGGCATTCTCTACCCCTTCGGCCACGACGCTCAGTCCGAAGCTCCGGGCAAGCCCGATGACATGCTCGACGATCTTGTAGTCGTCCGGATCATCGTGCATGCCGACGACGAAAGAGCGATCGATCTTCAGTTCGTCCGCGGGCAGTTGTTTCAGGTAGGCCAGCGACGAAAACCCGGTGCCAAAGTCATCGATGGCGACACGCGCACCGATCTCGCGCAGCCGGGTCAGCACCGCGTGGCTCGCCTGCTGATCTTCCATCAGCGCGCTCTCGGTCACCTCCAGCGTCAGGCAGGATGGCCGGACATTCCAGATGCGTGTCGCGCTTTCGACCCAGTCGACGATTGCAGGAGTCCGGATCGTGCTGGGCGTCACGTTGACCGCGACGTTCCAGTCCGGGCCCGCTGCCGTCGACTCGGACCGCCGCCGGCAGGCATTCTGGATCGCGAACTGGGTGAGTTCCGCAATCTGCCCCGTCGCTTCCGCCAGTTCGACGAAGACCGCCGGCGAGATCGGCCCGATCTCCGGTTCCTGCCAGCGCAGCAAGGCTTCTGCTCCAGCGATGCGATTGGTCCTCAGGCACAGCTTCGGCTGAAAGTAGAGTTCGAGATCGCCGCCGTTAAGTGCAGAGTCGAGGCGCCGTTCCATACCCCAGTCGGCGAACATGCGGTCCGCGGACCGGGCCTCGAAAAACTCCGCAGGCGTGCCCGAATTACGGCCGTCGATCGATGCGATTTCGGCAAACCGCAGCAGTTCGGCAGCCTCCCGGCCCTGTGCCGGGCACAGTGCAATCCCGATGTTCGACGTGAAGCCCGGCTCGAGCCCGTGGTCGCCACTCGCCTCCCGAGCCAGGCGTTCGATTCGTTTTGCGGCGAGGCCGACGTGGGCACGGTTGGACATGCCGCTCAGGAGCACCGCGAACTTTCGGTCGTCAATGCGCTCGACCGCGTCCTCGTTCCGCGCGATGGCCATCAGGCGCGCATGAAAGTCGTCCAGCACAGTCCTGCAGCGTTCGTGACCGACACTCGCGCAAACGCTTTCGACATCACGAAGATGGACGATCATGACCGCGATTTCCCGACGTCTCGACACCGCTTTTTCGATGCGGCGTCGCGCCTGCGCGAGCCCGTCACTGCGCAGGAAGGGGAGCTGGATCGACGTCGTACTCACGGACTCGCGGCCTAGCCCACGTAGAAGTCGGTCGGATCGATGCCGTGCGCGCCCGGGGGCAGCCCGAGCTCGATCCAGAGCGAATCTTCACCTTCGACCGAGACCTTTTCCTCGTCGAGATCGAGCACCCTGAAATCGGGTAACGGATTCTTGTCAGCGTCCATTACGACCATGATCTCGGGCCGCAGCGGGCGGATCCGATTCTGCCGGGTCACGATCCCCACTTCGCCGGTATTGAGCTCGACCAGTGTCCCGGTGGGAAATACACCGATCGCACGCGTGAACTGGTCGATGATCTCTGCCTGGAACTCGACGTCCGCCAGCACGCGAAGCTTCCGTATCGCGTCGTAGGACGACAGCTGGACCGCGTAGGGCCGCTGCGTGATCATCGCGTCGTAGGCATCGACGATGCCGGCGATCCTGCCGAAGACCGGAATGTCGTTGCCCTTGATGCCAGCCGGATAGCCGGTGCCGTTGTACCGCTCGTGGTGATGCGCCACCATTTCGAGCACGCGCGAGTCCACTTCGCCGGCCTTCTCGAGGATGTCCAGGCCGAACTGGACATGGCGCCGCATGACCTGGTTCTCGACAGCCGTGAGTTTGCCCGGCTTGTTCAGGATCTCGTCGGGAACCTGGATCTTGCCGACATCGAGGCACATCGCGCCGAGGGCGATTACGTCCAGGTCCTCCCGCATGAGGCCGAGCTGGCGGCCGAGAATGGTTGCCCAGACGGAGCTGGCGATCGAGTGGTGATAAAGGTAATCGTCCTTCTTCTGCATGCGCATGAGACACGCGAGCGCCGCCGGATTGCGCAAAACGCTGTCGACCATCGGCGTGACCGTGCCCTGCAGCTCCGTCACCTCAAGACTTCCTGACTTCCGGAGTCGCTCCATGACGCCCTGCACCGTGTCGATCGCCTGCCGATGCACGCCAGTCGCGGTGCCGAGTTCGTCCTGCAACGTGGCGGTTTCCTTGTAGAGGACGCCAGTCTGGCTGAAATCCTCCACGGCAATCTCGGGTTTTCCCAGGCCGAACAGCCGGCGCAGGCTGAAGCGCTTCTTGCCGTTGGGCTTGCCATCGGCGGGCTTTCGCTCCAGAACCGCCGGCGTCGCGCCCT
>JAWWBD010000116.1:0-9548 GCA_033721115.1 Woeseiaceae bacterium
CGAGCGGGCGGGCCGGTGGCAACGTGATCGAAGTCCGTTCCGTCGCGCCGATCACGGAGCCCTTCCTTACCTTTCTCGTGGAAGCGGCATGGGCGCGCGGCCGATTGCTGCGCGAGTACACGCTGCTGCTCGATCCGCCGACTTTTGCACCGCCCGCGGCAGCGCAGACGACGCCCGCGGTCACGGCGCCGGTCCGCACGGCGCCGGCCGACAGCGGAAGGATCGAACGGCCGCCGCCCGCCGCAGAGCCGGCGCCCCGCAGCGAGCCGATCCAGCGGCCCCGCGCCGCGGCGCCGCAGCCGCCGGCAGCGGAGCCGCCGCCGCAGCCGGCCGCCGAGCCGGCGCCGGCGGCGGACGACCGGCCCTTCGCCACGACCGGCGGCGACACGGTGTACGTGGATCGCGGCGAGACGCTCTGGGGCATCGCGCAGCGGGTTCGTCCGGACAGCCGCCTGAGCATGAACCAGACGATGCTGGCGATCTTCGAGGCCAATCCCGAAGCTTTCGGCGGCAATATCAACGTGCTGCGCGCAGGGTCGACGCTGCGAATCCCGAGCGCGGACCGGATCTTCAACATCAGCCGCGGCGACGCGCTCGACGAAGTCCGGCGCCAGCACTCGGCCTGGGGTTCCGGTGCGACGCCGGTCGCCGACACGACGACGCGCCCCGACCTGACGCTCGTGCCGCCGGACGACGATTACGTGGACGACGGCTTCGACGCGACGGGCAGCGTGCCCGACGCCCCGGCCACGCGCGAGGACGAGATCGAGGCGCGGATCGCCGAGATCGAGGCGGCCGACGTGCCCGCGCAGGCTTCGTTGATTGAAATCCGCAACAACGAGCTGGCGGCACTGCGTCGGGAGCTGGCCGAACTGCGCGGTGAGGTGTACGTGCCGCCGGTCGAGGAAACGCCGGCCGATGCCGCCGTCGATGCCGAACCGCCCGCCGACGGCGTCTTCGTCGACGATGGCCCGGCGGAGGACGAAATTCTCGCCGAGGACGAGCCCGCGCCGGACGCCGAGACCGCCCCGGTCGCCGACGAGCCGGCGGAAGCCGCCGAGGCACCGCCCGCGCCGGCACCCGCCCGACCGGCCCAGCGCCGCCAGGAGCCGTCGCTCGTCGACCGCGCGCTGGGGCTCCTGACGAACTTCTGGACCATTCTCGGCGCCGCCTTGCTGGCCGTGGGCGGCGTCCTGTTCTGGTTCATGCGCCGCGGCGGTGCCGACGAGGACCTGCCCGTCTGGCAGGCGCCCGACGTCGGTGACGAAGATGCGGACCTGGGCGAGACCGAGACCCTGCGGGCGCCGTCGACCGACGACGATTCGTTCGTCGTCGTCGAGCAGGACACGGGCGAGCATCGCCGGCTCGGCGAGACCGGCACCGGCGAGGCGCCGGCATTCGCACCCGGCGCGACCGGGACGCAGGAGGGCTCCGGCCAGTTCGGGTCGCTCGAGGACACGTTCAGCAGCGAGACCGCCGTCAATCTCGACCAGTCGGACCCCATCGCCGAGGCCGATTTCCACATGGCCTACGGCCTGTACGACCAGGCCGCCGACCTGATCAACGGTGCCCTGGAAGTCGAGCCCGAGCGGCAGGACCTCCTGACCAAGCTTTGCGAAGTGTATTTCGTCTGGGGCAACCGCGACGCTTTCGTCGACGCTGCGGGCCGCCTGAAGGACGTGGTCGGCGACGGCGACAGCGCCGACTGGGACAAGATCGTCATCATGGGTCAGCAGATTGCCTCCGACCACGAACTGTTTGCCGGTGCCGGCGTGGCCGGTGCCACCAAGGCCGTCGACCTGAGTTTCGAGGCCGGCATGGACGAAACGGGCTCGCTCGACATGGAACTCTTCGCCGACGGGTCCGGCGAGCGCGAGGTGCTCGACATCGGCGCGGCCGACGATGCGGAGACCGTGGCTGCCGAGGCGGACGGCGGGGTGGACTTCGATCTCGACGACGCGACGGCCGAGACCCGTGCCGTACCGGCCGCGGAGACGGACGCAGGCGATACCTCGGCCGTCGATTTCGACCTGAGCGGGGACGATTCGGCCGTCGATTTCGACTTCGGCGACGGTGACGAAGACAGCGCGGCAGACGAAACGGACCTCGACCTGACGGCGGAGATGCCCGCGGACGATGCCACGGCGGAAATCCCGGCCGTCGAGCGCACGCAGGAATCGCCGACGATCGAGGAACAGCTGGCGGACCTCGGGGCGACGTCCGAGCTGCCGACGATCGAGCAGGCGCAGGAAGGGGCCGCGCCCTCCGGCGACGCGACGGCGGAGATCAACCTCGACGACCTGGGCCTCGACGTGTCGGGCCTGGCGGAGACCGAGCTGGCCTCGCTCGACGACCTCGATGCGACCGCGGAGTCGGACAGCCTGGACGACGACGTGCTGGGGGGCACGGATACGGGCATCAACGAGGCGGTCGGGGACATGGCCGACGCGACCGGCAAGAACCCCGAGGTCGACCCGAGTGCGACCGGCGTGCAGACGATACTGTCCGCCGAGGAAACCGGGCGCCGGGAAGCCCTCGATCCGGACGCGACGGGCACGGATTTCGACACGAGCCTGCTCGATGCGACGGGCGTCACCCAGGTGCTCCCGCCCGAGGAAGGCGTCGAGACCGGCACCGACCTCGGCAAGGACCTGGCCGAAGACGAGGCGACGATGCTCGCGCCGGGCTACGGCGACGACGGCGACGAGACGCTCGGCGACGACCAGCAGACGCTGCTCGCCGGCCTCGACGACGACGGCGACGAGGACGACTACGATTTCGCAAAGACCGAGGCACTGCCTGCCGACGTCTTCACCGGCAATGCGAGCATGGACGAGACCGGGGAACTGCCGGCCATCGCCAGCACGGACGTCGACCTCGACCTCGACGACCTGACCGCCGCGCTGCAGGTCAGCGATGCCGGCGACACGGTCGAACAGCTGCGCGACGATGCCACCGTCCAGCAGCCGCGTCCGGGCATGGACGAGGACGAGACGGCCGCGACGATGTCGCTCGGGCCGGAGGACATGGACGAGGACCTGCACGAGGCCCGGACCATGACCGAGGTCGGCACCAAGCTCGATCTCGCCCGCGCCTACGTCGACATGGGCGATCCGGCCGGCGCGCGCTCGATTCTCGAGGAAGTTCTCGACGAGGGCGACGCGGGGCAGCGCCAGCAGGCGCAACAGCTCCTCGATTCCCTCCCGACCTGAGGCAGGCGGACACCGGCCGGCCGCACGCGCCGGCGCGGGATCAGGACCCCGATGCGCATCGCAATCGGCATCGAATACGACGGTACGGCCTACAGCGGCTGGCAGCGCCAGCAGTCGGGCCTCGGTGTGCAGGCCGTCGTCGAGGCAGCGCTGTCCGCCGTCGCGGACCACCCGGTCGAAGTCACCTGCGCCGGCCGCACGGATGCCGGCGTGCATGCCACCGGCCAGGTCGGCCACTTCGACACGACGAGCGAACGCGCCGGGCGCGGCTGGCTACTGGGTGCCAACAGCAACCTGCCGGACGACGTCAGCGTCCGCTGGGTGCGGCCCGTCGCAGACGACTTCCACGCCAGGTTCTCGGCGCGCTCGCGCAGCTACCGGTACCTGGTCCTGAATCGCCTGGTGCGGTCGGCACTCCACCGCCGGCGCGCCTGGTGGGTGCACCAGCCGCTCGCGGCCGAAGCGATGCACGAGGCCGCGCAGGCACTGGCGGGGGAGCACGACTTCTCGGCGTTCCGCGCCGCCGGCTGCCAGGCCGGCACGCCGGTCCGCGAGATTCACTCGATCGCCGTCACGCGCCGCGGTGACTGGATCACGCTGGACGTGACGGCAAACGCATTCCTGCAGCACATGGTGCGCAACATCGCGGGCACGCTGGTCGCGATCGGTGCCGGCGAGCAGCCGGTCGGGTGGGCGGCCGACGTGCTCGCGGGCCGCGACCGGACCCGGGGCGGGGTGGCAGCGCCCCCGCACGGGCTCACGCTTGTGGCCGTCGACTACCCGCCGCCGTTCGATCTGCCCGGCGCGCCGGATGACAAAATTCGCTAAGATGCGCGCATGAGCTGGTTCGAGAAACTGATGCCTTCGCGCATCAGCACGGAGAAGCGCACGCGGTCGGTGCCCGAAGGCGTCTGGATCAAGTGCCCGAAATGCGACGCGCAGCTCTACCGCAACGAGCTCGAACGCAACCTGCAGGTCTGTCCCAAGTGTGATCATCACATGCGCATCGGGGCGCGCGAGCGACTCGAGGTATTCCTCGATCCCGATTCTGAGCAGGAACTCGCGGCCGGCCTCGAACCGCAGGATCCGCTCAAGTTCCGCGACAGCAAACGTTACCGCGACCGGCTCGTGCAGGCGCAGAAGGCGACCGGGGAAAAGGACGCGCTGGTCGCCGCGACGGGCACGCTGCTGGGCCGGCCGGTCGTCGTCTGCGCGTTCGAATTCCGGTTCATGGGCGGCTCGATGGGCTCGGTGGTCGGAGAGCGCTTTGCGCGCGCGGCGCGCCACGCGGCCGAGACCGGCATGCCCCTGATCAGTTTTTCCGCGAGCGGCGGGGCGCGCATGCAGGAAGCCCTGTTCTCGCTGTTGCAGATGGCGAAGACGGCTGCCGCCATCGCCAGGCTGGCCGAGCGGGGCGTGCCGTACGTATCGGTCCTGACCGACCCGACGACCGGCGGCGTGTCCGCATCGCTGGCCATGCTCGGCGACGTCAACGTCGCGGAGCCCGGCGCCCTGATCGGCTTCGCGGGCCCCCGGGTCATCGAGCAGACCGTGCGCCAGACGTTGCCGGAAGGCTTTCAGCGCAGCGAGTTCCTGCTCGACCACGGCGCGATCGACATGATCGTCGACCGGCGCGAGATGCGCGAGCAGCTCGCCGATCTCCTCGCCAAACTCGAGCGCCGGCCGAGCCCGCTAGACAGTTAAGCCGGGGCATGCGCGCGTCGGGTTCGCACCTCGACAGCTGGCTTGCCCGGCTGGAAACCCTGTCCCCGGTCGGCATCAACCTCGGCCTCACGCGGATCGAGCAGATGCTCGGGCGCCTCGGGCTCAGGCTGCCGGAGACCGTCTTCATCGTCGGTGGCACCAACGGCAAAGGCTCGAGCGTCATCATGCTCGAGGCGTTGCTGGCCGCCGGCGGGCTCCGGGTCGGCAGCTACCTGTCCCCCCACGTCTCGCGCTACAACGAACGGATCCGCATCGAGGGCAGGGATGCGGCCGACGATGCCATCATCGCGGCTTTCGAACGCGTGGAAGGCCTGCGCGACGACGTCCCGCTGACGTACTTCGAATTCGGCACGCTCGCCGCGCTCGAGATATTCGCGGGCCAGGATCTCGATGCGCTCGTGCTCGAAGTCGGCATGGGCGGGCGCCTCGATGCCGTCAACGCGGTCGAGCCGACCGCGAGCCTGATCACCAACGTCGCGCTCGATCACTGCGAGTGGCTCGGGTCCGACGTCGAGGCGATCGGGCGCGAGAAAGCCGGGATCCTGCGGGCCGGCAAACCGGGCGTGTTTGCCGACCGTGAACCGCCGCGGTCGGTGCTCGAACACGCGGCGGCCATCGGTGCGGAGCTCCGGGTTGCCGGGCGCGACTACGACTGGACGGCGTCCGGCGCGCGCTGGAGCTGGCAGGGGGCAACGCGCCGGCTCGAGGACCTGCCGAGGCCCGCGCTGCCGGGCTCGATCCAGCTCAAGAACGCCGCGGGTGCGCTGGCGCTGCTCGAGGCAGCCGGTCGCGACGAACTCCTCGCACCCGACCGGGTGGCGCGTGCCCTGGGCGCGCTGGCGCTGCCGGGCCGCATGCAGGCCGTGACGCGGCAGGGCCGGTTCCTGTTCGACGTGGCGCACAACCCGGCAGCCGCGCGCGTGCTTGCCGCGATGCTCGGCGAGGACCCGCCCGCCGGTCGCACGGTGGCGATCATCGGCATGCTGGACGACAAGGACGTCGACGGTGTCGCCGCAGCGCTCGGTGCCGTCGTCGAGCGCTGCGTCGCGCTCGCGCCGGACAGCCCGCGGGCGCTGCCGGCGCCCGAGCTCGGACGCCGGCTCGCGAACGTGACCGGCCGGGCCTGCCGGATCGCGACGTCGATTCCCGAAGCGCTCGCCCACGCGCGCCGGCTCGCAGGGGAGGACGGCCGCATTCTCGTGACCGGTTCGTTCTACCTGGTCGGTCCGGTCGCCGACGCGCTCGCCGCGGAGTCCTGAGCGGCCGCGCCGGGCCGCTTGGCCGGTCGCCCGAATCCGCTATACTCGCCGCGCTGGGGCGCATCAGATGGATCGAGCATTGAAAGAACGCATCATCGGGGCGGTCGTCCTCGTCCTGTTCATGGTACTCGTGGTACCGGTGTTCCTCGACGGCCCGCCGGGCGAGGACGAGATCGTCACCGAGCGCGTGCCGCTGCCGGGACAGGCCGACCAGGAGACCCGCACGGTCGTGCTCGATCGCGACCGCGAGACGCCGGTGCCCGCGGCCCGTGCGGACGACGCTGGGGATGCGGGGGACGCCACGGCGCCGGCGGACGCCGCGGCGCCGCCGGTCACGGAGCGGCCCGCGCCGGAGCCGGTGCTGCCGCCGCCCGTCGAGCCCGCGCCGGCACAGGCCGACGTCACGGAGCGGCCGGCACGGACCGTGACGGCGGCGGGCTCCGTCACCGGCATGTGGGCCGTACAACTCGGCAGCTTCGGCGACAAGGCCAATGCGGAGCGCCTCGCGGCGGACCTGCGCAAGCAGGGCTTCGCCGCATTTCTGAGCCAGCTCACGACCGACGGCGGCGATCTGCACCGCGTGCGCATCGGACCGCAGAAAGACCGGCAGAGTGCCGAAGCGATGGCCGAGCGCCTTGCCGCGGCCGGCCACAAGGGGCAGGTGGTCCCGCATCCCTGATCTGCTAGAATCTCGCCCCGTCCATCCTGCTTCGGGCCCTCCAGGACCCCTGATGCCGATCGTTGACATTCTCATCGTCTGTGCCATCGTCGTGTCAATGGTCGTCGGGGTCGTCCGGGGTTTCGTCAAGGAAGCCATCTCGATCGCGGCGCTCCTGTTCGCGATCTGGGGCGCACTCTATTTCGGGCCGAGCGTGGGCGACATCGCCGAGAGCTGGATCAGGGGCGAGGAAATGCAGACCTGGTTCGGCCGGATCCTGGTCTTCGCGATCGT
Organism: Woeseiaceae bacterium; assembly: GCA_033721115.1. Classification (GTDB taxonomy): domain Bacteria; phylum Pseudomonadota; class Gammaproteobacteria; order Steroidobacterales; family Woeseiaceae; genus UBA1847. The sequence goes on from JAWWBD010000116.1 coordinate 7,149, forward strand.
GCTCTCGATCGGCGGGCTCTTGGGCTGGGCCATCTCGAAACTCGTTCGTTTGTCGGTGCTGCGCGGCGTCGACCGTCTCCTGGGCTCGCTGTTCGGCGCTGCGCGGGGCGTGCTGCTCGTTGCGCTGGCCATCCTTGCCGGGCAGTTCGCCGGCTTCGACAACGACGCCTGGTGGCAGCGGTCCGCGACCATTCCCTGGTTCGAGCAGGTCGGGGAATGGATCCTGGTGATGGCGCCGCAGGGTTACGACATGCTGGTTCCCGAGGCGCCCGCAGACCGCCTGCCGATCGATCTCGGTGCCGCCGTGCAACGGCCGGTGACCCCCTGATGTGCGGCGTCGTCGGTATCGTCGCGCGCGGCGGGGTCAACCAGGCGATCTACGACGCGCTCACCGTGCTCCAGCATCGCGGCCAGGATGCGGCCGGTATCGTGACCTGGGGTGAGGACGGCCTGCAGCAGCGCAAGGGCAACGGGCTGGTGCGCGACGTGTTCCGGACCCGCCACATGGTCAGGCTGACCGGCAATGTCGGCATCGGCCACTGTCGCTACCCGACGGCCGGCGGCTCGCGTTCGGCCGAGGCGCAGCCGTTCTACGTCAATTCGCCCTACGGCATCTGCCTGGGCCACAACGGTAACCTGACGAACACGGCAGAGCTGACGCACTTGCTGACGACCGAGGACCGGCGCCACCTCAGCACCGGCTCCGATTCCGAGGTGCTGCTGAATGTTTTCGCCCACGAACTGCAGCTCAGGACCAACGGCAAGCCGAAACCGGAACAGATCTTCGACGCCGTCGACGCCGTGCATGCGCGCTGCCGCGGCGGCTACGCGGTCGTCGCGATGATCGTCGGTTTCGGCATCGTGGCGTTCCGCGATCCGCACGGCATCCGGCCGCTGGTGCTGGGCGAACGGGCCGCGGCCGACGGGCCCGAGTACATGGTGGCCTCGGAGAGCGTGGCGCTCGACGTCCTGCGTTTCAGGCGCCTCCGCGACGTGCAGCCGGGAGAATGCATCTTCATCGAGACGGACGGCACGCTGCACAGCCGCGCGCAGCCGGGCAAGATCCGGCACACGCCCTGCATCTTCGAATTCGTCTACTTCGCGCGTCCGGATTCGATCATGGACAACCTGTCGGTATACAAGGCGCGCCTGCGCATGGGCGAGCAGCTCGCGGGCAAGATCGTCCGCGATTTCCCGGAGCACGACATCGACGTCGTGATCCCGATCCCCGATACCAGCCGGACGGCGGCCGTCCAGGTCGCCTACCACCTGGGCGTGAAGTATCGCGAGGGATTCATCAAGAACCGCTATATCGGCCGCACGTTCATCATGCCCGGCCAGGCGGAGCGCACGAAGTCGGTGCGCCACAAGCTCAATGCGATCGAACTCGAATTCCGGAACAAGAACGTGCTGCTCGTCGACGACTCGATCGTGCGCGGCACGACCTCGCGCCAGATCATCAGGCTGGCGCGGGACGCCGGCGCGCGCAAGGTGTACTTCGCGTCGGCGGCGCCGCCCGTGCGCCATGCCAATGTTTACGGGATCGACATGCCGGCGGCCTCGGAGCTGATCGCCAACGGGCGGACCGTGGAGGAGATCGAGGAGCTGATCGGCGCGGACAAGCTGATCTACCAGGACCTGCACGGCCTGATCCGCTCGGTCCGGCACGGCAACTCGACGATCGAGGAGTTTGATACTTCGTGCTTCTCCGGCGAATATGTCACCGGGGACGTGACCGAAGAATACTTGAATGAGCTCGAGGCCCGCAGGAACGATGCTGCCAAGCAGCGCCGCGAGGCGCGGCAGAGGGGCCTGCCGGTTGCCGACGAGCCCGACGCGAGCCCGCCGGACAAAGCGGTCGGCGCGTAGCGCGGACCCGGACGGAGCGGCCGGGTCGTGAGCGTCAAGTTCATGATCATCGACGGCCAGGCCGACTTCCGCAGGCTGCTCCTGCATCACGTCACGACCCACTGGCCGGATGCCGAAGTCTCGACTTTCGACCCGCTGACCGCGGGACACCTGCCGGATGAATTCTCAGGGGCCGGCAACGACGTCGTGTTGCTCGGGGACGCGCTCGGTGACCGAGAAGGCCTGGACGTATTGAAGTCGTTCACGGGCCGGCCGGGATTCCCGGCCGTCGTCTATTTCGGTGCCGCGGGGGAGGAACAGGCGGCCGTCAGGGCCCGCGCCGAGGGTTTTTTTCCACGCAATGCGATCCGCCACGATGCGCTGATCGTGCGGCTGAGCGACATTCTCAAGTCGCGGCGCCGCATCGCGTCGACGGGCTCGCTGTTCGTCGGCGACAAGGCCACCGGCATCCACCCGCTGATCCGCGGCTACCGCTTCATCCGCAAGCTCAGCGCGACCTCGCACTCCGCGATCTATCTCGCCGAGCGCGAG
>JAWWBD010000117.1:0-9519 GCA_033721115.1 Woeseiaceae bacterium
GACGAACTCGACCGGTCGCCCGAGCGAGTTCCGGTCGAGCGCAGGCAGTTCCAGGAAAAAGGCCTCGGGCTCCGCCGCGGCGAGCAGGTCGCCGAACCAGGCTCTGAACGCCGGTACGTCCGTGAGCCGGCGCAGGAATTGCCCGAAACTCAAGGCTGCGTCGCCCGCGACGAGACGATAGCGCCAGCCGCCCGCTACGGTTTCGCGTTCGAAGCCGGGGTTCGCTGCTGCCGCCATGCCGGCGCGGCCGCTACCAGCGGTAGCGCCGGAGCGGCGTGCCTTTCGGGAACTCGGTCTGCTCGAGCGGCAGCTCGACGTACCCGTCGGTCCCCGACAGCGACGCGAAGTCCCCGGACGTGTTCGGGTGCACCGGCATCGCGAGCACGGGTCCGCCGACGCTCGACAGGAAACGCGCCGGCAGGAAGCAGGTCAGCTTCGGCGCGAAACTGACGTCCTCGGCGAGACTGGCGAACTCGGGCGCGGGATCGCGTGCGCCGGCGGCGGCATCGAGTGCGGGCAACACGTACTGGCGGCAGCAGACCAGCGTCGAGACCGGGTTGCCGGGCAGCGCGAAGACCGGCTGACCCACCGGCCCCGTGCCGAACCACATCGGCTTGCCGGGCCGCTGGCTGATCTTGTGGAACACGACCTCGACACCGAGTGCTTCGAGGACGCCCGGCAGGTAGTCGGCCTTGCCCATCGAGACCCCGCCGCTCAGGACGAGCACGTCGGCGGCCTCGAGATGCGCCCCGATGCGCTCGGTCAGCACCTCGGGCTCGTCGCGGATGTGGTCGTGCCGGCATTCGGTCACGCCGTGCCGTTCGAGCATGGCGACGAGCGCCGGACCGTTCGACAGGCGGATCTGGTGCGGCGCGATGGGCTCGCCCGCCGGCACGAGTTCGTTGCCCGTCGAGATGACGCACACGCGCGGCCGCCGGCTCACCTCGACCTCGGTCAGGCCGCAGGACGAGATGACGGCAATGTCCATCGGGGTGATGCGGGTCCCCGGCGTCAGCAGTTCGGTGCCCCGCCGATGATCGGAGCCGCGGCCGTGGATGAATTGCCGTGGCTCGGCCGCGTAGCCGGCCTCGATCGTCGCGGCGCCGCCGTCGATGGTGATGCGCTCGACGGGGACGATGCAGTCGGCCCCGTCCGGCAGGGATGCGCCGGTCATGATCTCGATGCAGTGGCCGGCGGAGAGCGTGAGCGCCGGGTCGCCGGCCGCCTGGGTGGCCTGGACCGGGAAGCGCCGTGCGCCCGCCGCGAACCCGGCATGCGCGATGGCGATACCGTCCATCGTGACGCGGTCGAAGGGCGGCTGGTCGCGCTCCGCCGTGACGCGCTGGCGCAGGATGCGGCCGGCCGCCTGTGCAACGGGCACGGTCTCTGTCGCCGCGGGCGGCATCGCGGCACGTATCGCCCGGGTGGCTTCAGCGGTCGCGAGCACGGGCGCTAGCCCCGCTCGCGCGCGATCGCCCGGTGGCCGATGTCGCGGCGGTAGTAGGCATCCTTGAAGCTTATCCCGGCGGCGGCCGCGTAGGCCTGCTCGGCGGCCAAGGCCACGCTCGTGCCCAGGCCGACGACGCAGAGGACGCGCCCGCCGCTCGTCACGACGGCACCGTCCTCGAGCGTCGTGCCGGCATGGAAGACCTTGCTCGCGTCCCCGTCCGCCCCCTCGAGGCCCTCGATGGCGGCGCCCTTTTCGTAACGCTCCGGGTACCCGCCGGCCGCCATGACGACCCCGAGCGCTGCCCGCGGATCCCAGCGCGATTCCTCGCGTGCCAGGCGCCCGTCGAGCGCGGCCTCGATGTGATCGACGAGGTCGGATTCGAGCCGGGCGAGGATCGGCTGCGTCTCCGGGTCGCCCATCCGGCAGTTGAATTCGATGACTTTCGGCGTGCCGTCGGCCGTGATCATCAGCCCGGCGTAGAGAAAACCGCGGTACGGCGAGCCGTCCTGGCGCATGCCGGCGAGCGTCGGTTCGATGACCTCGTCGAGGATCCGGCGCTCGATCGCCGGCGTGACCACCGGGGCGGGAGAATAGGCCCCCATGCCGCCCGTGTTCGGGCCGCGGTCGCCCTCGTCGCGGGCCTTGTGATCCTGCGACGTCGCGAGGGGCAGTACGTGCTCGCCGTCGGTGATGACGATGAAGCTCGCTTCCTCGCCGTCCAGGAACTCCTCGACGACGATGCGGGCCCCGGCCGCGCCGAAACGCTGGCCCGTGAGCATGTCGGTCGCGGCACGCTCGGCTGCTTCGACGGTCCGGGCCACGATGACGCCCTTGCCAGCCGCGAGGCCGTCGGCCTTGATGACGATCGGCGCGCCCTCGGCGCGGATGTAGTCGAGCGCCGGCGCCAGCTTGTCGAAGTTCCGGTAGCGGGCGGTCGGGATGTCGTGGCGGGCCAGGAAATCCTTCGTGAAAGCCTTCGAGCCCTCGAGGCGGGCCGCGGCGCGGCGCGGCCCGAAACACGCCAGGCCGAGCTCGCGGAAGCGATCGACGATGCCCGCCACGAGCGGCGCTTCGGGCCCGACGATCGTGAGATCGATGCGTTCTTCGCCGGCGAACGCCGCGAGCGCCTCGATATCGTCGGCCGCGACCGCGACGTTGCGCACGCCGGCCTCCCGCGCGGTGCCCGCGTTGCCCGGTGCGACGCGCACCTCGCGCACGCGCTCGGACTGCGCGCATTTCCAGGCAAGCGCATGCTCGCGGCCGCCGGAACCGATGACGAGGATTTTCATCAGTGCCGGAAGTGGCGCATGCCCGTGAAAACCATGGCGAGTCCGTGTTCGTCCGCGGCCGCGACGACTTCGTCGTCGCGCATGGATCCGCCCGGCTGAATGATCGCCGCGATACCGGTCTCCGCAGCGGCGTCGATGCCGTCCCGGAACGGGAAGAACGCGTCGGAGGCCATGACCGAACCGCGCACCTCGAGTCCCTCGTCGGCTGCCTTGATTGCGGCGATCTTCGTCGAGTACACGCGGCTCATCTGCCCGGCGCCGACGCCGATCGTCATGCCATCACGGCAGAAAATGATCGCGTTCGACTTGACGTACTTGACGACGGTCCAGGCGAACAGCATGTCTTCGACCTGGGCCGGCGTCGGCGCCTTTCGCGTGACGACGCGCAGGTCGGCTTCGGTGACGCGGCCGAGGTCGGGCGTCTGGACGAGCAGCCCGCCCGAGACTTTCTTGTAGTCCAGGCCGGCGTCGCTGCGCCCGGGCGTACCCGTTTCCAGAACCCGGACGTTTTTCTTGCCGGCGAGTACCTCTGCAGCGTCGGCATCGACGGTCGGCGCCAAAATGACCTCGACGAACTGTCGCTCGATCACGGCCGCCGCCGTCGCGGCATCGAGCGGCCTGTTGAAGGCGATGATGCCGCCGAAGGCGGAGGTCGGATCCGTGGTGAAGGCCTTGTCGTAGGCTGCGCGGACGTCGTCGCCGACTGCCACGCCGCAGGGATTTGCATGCTTGACGATGACGCAGGCGGGCACTTCGAACTGCCTGACGCAGGCGAGCGCCGCGTCACTGTCGGCGATGTTGTTGAACGACAGCGCCTTGCCCTGCAGCTGGTTCGCTCGCGCGAGCGAGCCCTCCGGCGCCTGCTGGTCGGCGTAGAACGCGGCATCCTGGTGCGGATTCTCACCGTAGCGCATCCGCTCGACCAGGCGGCCGGCGTAGAGATGGCGGTCGTCGAGCGGATCGTCGCCGAGCGTGGCCGAGAGGTAGTGCGTGATGGCTGCGTCGTAACTCGCCGTGTGGGCGTACGCCTTGGCTGCGAGGCGGCGTCGCGACTCCTGCGACAGGTGCCCGCCTTCCAGGGCGGCCAGCACCGCGTCATAGTCGGCGGGATCGACGACCACGGCGACGCCGTCGTGGTTTTTCGCGGCGGCGCGGATCATCGCGGGTCCGCCGATATCGATGTTCTCTATCGCGTCCTCGAGCGTCGCGTCCTGGCGCGCAATCGTCTCCTCGAAGGGGTAGAGGTTGACGACCAGGAGGTCGATCGGTTCGATGTCGTGTTCCGCCATGACGGCGTCGTCCGTGCCGCGCCGGCCCAGCAGTCCGCCGTGGATCTTCGGGTGCAGCGTCTTGACGCGGCCGTCCATGATCTCGGGGAACCCGGTCCTGGCGCTGACCTCGACGACGTCGATGCCGGCCTCGCCCAGTGCGCGGCAGGTGCCGCCGGTCGACAGGATCTCGATGCCCAGTCCGGCGAGTCTCGAGACGAACGGGACCAGCCCGTTTTTATCCGAGACGCTGACGAGCGCCCGCCGCACCTTGAACATTCAGGAAAAGCCTATTGAATCAGTGAGTATGAACGAAGCTTCTTGCGCAGCGTGCCGCGATTGATGCCAAGTATGCCGGCCGCCTGGCTCTGGTTGCCGTCGGTGTAGTCCAGTACCGCCTTGAACAACGGCCGCTCGACTTCGCCGATCACGAGGTCGTAGAGATCGCCCGGGCGATCCCCGTTCAGGCTCCTGAAATAATCCTTGAGTGCTTCTTCGGTGTGCTGATGCAGCGGTTTCTTGCTATTGGCGGCCTTGAGTACGTTCTTGTCCTGGGCTTTTTTTCTGGCCACGTCTGCTCATCCCTCTCACGACTAGGCTGCCCGGGCGATACCTCCGTCGTCGCGATCGAAGTATTGCTCGACTAGTCGAAGCTGTTGTTCTGCACTTTCGACGCGCACCACTCTGTATCGAAACTCGCCTGCGTCAACGAGATTCTGGCTATACCAGGCCAGGTGTTTGCGCGCCACTCGAACACCGGCGTCTTCCCCGTAAAACCGGTGCATCTCCCGCAAGTGGTCGAGCATGATAGCACGCAATTCGGAATTTTCTAGTTGCGGGATTTTCGCATTGCCGAGGATGATTTCGTTCAATTCGCGGAATATCCAGGGCCGTCCCTGCGCGGCTCGTCCTATCATCAAGCCGTCAGCATCAGTTAGTCGCAAAACTTCAAGTGCTTTCTCCGGTGTGTCGATGTCGCCGTTCGCAATCACGGGGATCGCGACCGCGTTCTTTATGGCTGCGATGGTCTCGTACTCGGCCGCGCCGCGGAACCGGCACGCGCGCGTCCGGCCGTGCACGGCCAGTGAGCGGATGCCCGATGCCTCGGCGATGCGGGCGATCGCAACGCCGTTTCGTTCCGCGGGGTCCCACCCGGTGCGGATCTTCAGCGTGACCGGCACCGGCACTGCGGCGACGACGGCCTCGAGGATCCGCCCGACGAGCGGCTCGTTCTGCAGCAGCGCGGAGCCCGCGTCCCTGCGGCAGACCTTCTTGGCCGGACAGCCCATGTTGATGTCGACGATCTGTGCACCGCGGTCGACGCAGGCTTGCGCCGCGGCCGCGAGCTGGTCGGGCTCGGAGCCCGCAATCTGTACCGTGACGGGCGCCGAGTCAAGGTCGAGATCCAGGCGCTGCCGCGACTTCGCGCTCTGCCAGAGACGGGTGTCGGCGGTCGTCATCTCGGTGGTCGTCATGCCGGCACCGAAGCGCCGGCACAGGCGCCGGAACGGCGCGTCGCTGACGCCGGCCATCGGTGCGAGCACGACGGGGCTCGACAGGGCGTAGGGTCCGATACGCATGCTGCGGACGACGCCTACCTGAAGTCCTCGATCGCGCAGCGGAGCTTGTCGCTGGCCAGCCGGTAGCAGACGTTGAGCGTGAAACCCGTCGCTTCGGGCGCCGGTGCTTCGATGCCGATGACGGCGCTGAACGTCTGCCCGGGCGCCACGGTTTCCCGCGGGTCCGCGTCGCCGACCAGATAGCGCGCGGGCTCGACGATGCGGCTGCCGACGACTTCCTGGTAACGGTCCGTCAGCGACACGCGGATCAGGGGCAGCGGCAGCGGATCCTCGGCGGTGTTGCCGATGCGGGAATAGATCGTCAGCCGTCCGCCGTCCTCGTCGGCACTGCCCTTCGTCGCCTCGAAGCGCCAGCCGCTGACGTCCCAGTCCGGGGACACGGGACGGCCGAGCGCACGGTAGAGCGGGCCGATGGCGTCGTTGAGGGCCGGCACCGTCGCGAGCGCCTCGCGCGAGTAGTGCACGACCTGCACGCAGAGCAGCAGGGCGAGCGCGGCAACCCCGGCCGCGAGCCCGACGCGTCGCCCGTGACCGGTCTCCGGGAGTTCGTCGCCCGCGTCGGGCGGTACGGTGATCCTGGTGGCCGTATCCGGTGCCTCGTCGTCGTCACCGCGAAAGGACTCGCCTTCCATGATGATGGTCTCGACGAGGCGATTGGCGGGCGCCGGCTCCGGGTCGGGCAGGGTTCCGGCCCCGGCATCGGGCAGGGCTTCGACGCCGGCCTCGCCGTTCCCCGGCTGCTTCTGGACGATGGTCGACGCAAACCCGTCGTCGTCGGTGACGGCGATCGCGAGCAGGTCCTGGTCGATCATCATGTTGATGGTCTGTTCTTCCTCGCTCATCTCCGGCAGGTCGAAATCGCCGGCAGCGGCGGCATCCGCAGCGTCGAGACTGACCTCGAGATCCGGGCCACCGTCTTCGCCGTCGCCTCCTGCGGACGTGCCGGCACCCGCGATCTCGTCGCCGGCACCGGGATCTTCGAGCCGGAAGCGCAACTCGTCTTCCTTGGCCGCCAGCTCACGCTCCACGTCGCTCGGGACTTCTTCGTGCGGGAGGTCGTCGGCGAGTTCCGGCGCCTCGGCCGCGAGCTCCTCCGGCGGAATGTCGACGACGAACTTGTCGCTTTCCTCCGCGCCCGCGTCGGGCGTCTCCGGCGCTTCGTCGAGGGCGGCGTGAGTGCCGGATGCCGCGGCCTCACGCGCCGCCGCCTCCGTCTCGAAAGCTGCGGCGATCAGGTCTTCCTCGATCGACGTGTCGCCCGATTCGTCGGCGGCTCCGTCATCATCGTCGGGCGCTGCGCCAGCCGCGTCGCCTTCGAGCCCTTCGATGACTTCGATCCCGGTCCCGGCCGCGGGGTCGAGCTCGTCCGCGACGCCCGGCTCGTCCTCGTCCGCCGGCTCGACCGCAACGGCGGGTTCCCCGGTCCCGACGGCATCTTCTGCCTGGTCGGCCGCAGCACCGCGCGCACCGGGGCCGGCCTCCTCGCCGGCGACCTCGTCGAGCAGGTCTTCCCATTCCCCGGGATCGCCGAAAGCGAGATCGACCTGGCCGGAAACCGGGTCCGGAACCGGGGGTTCCGGCGCCGCGTCAGCCGGTTCGGGCGGCGCGACCGGTTCGGATTCGAAATCGAAATCATCCGGCAGCGGCGTATTGTCGTCGAAGCGCATTTCTTCCGCGGCGCCGGCGGCCGGTGCTTCGTCGTGGGCGGCTGCAGCCAGGTCGTCCGGGTCGTCCGCATCGAAGGGGTCGGTCTCGCCGTTCTCGTCGTCGGCAATGACCCGCCATTCGACGCCGGTGTCCTCGATCCGGATGTCTTCGCCTGCCAGCTCGTCGAGCGTCTTCAATAGCGCGGCGCTTTGTTCGGCAGAAATGAAACGTGGCGGGGTGTCGGCTTCGAGGTCGCCGGCGTCGGGTTCCGGCTCGAGCTCCGGCAGGTCCGGTTCGGGATCGGGCCGGGTCCGGGTGCCGGGCTTGTCCTCCGACAGGTATTCGAGCGCGTTGAACGCCTCGCCGCAACGGCCACAGCGAACCTTGCCCGCAGCCTGTCGAAGGACATCGGCCGTGACGCGGAACGCAACGCTGCATTCAGGGCACTGGGTGAACATCGCTCAGCCCTCGATTCTCCTGCCGGTCAGGCGCGCCCAGGTCTGCCCGTCCTGGTCCCTCGTCACCGGCGGTTCGAACTCGACACGGTGCGAGTAGGCCCGGCGCACGTCCTCGACCTGTCCGGAGAGTATGCCGGATAGCGCCAGCAGACAACCGGGCGCGGTGCGGGCGAGGAGGTGGTCGGCGAGATCGATCAGCGGCCCTGCGAGGATATTGGCGACGACGAGGTCAAAATCGTGCCCGGCGCCGGCAGCGTCCGTCGTCGCCGCCAGGCGCTCTGCGACGCCGTTCGCGCGTGCATTCGAGCGCGTTGCGACGACGGCCTGGGGATCGATGTCGACCGCCGTGGCACCGGCCGCACCGAGCTTCAGCGCAGCGATCGCGAGGATGCCGGAACCGCAGCCGTAGTCGAGCAGCGTCCGGCCGGCAACGTCGATCCCGTCCAGCCATTCGAGGCATAACGCCGTCGTCGCATGCGTGCCGGTACCGAACGCGAGCCCGGGATCGAGCCGGACGACGACCGCACCGGGATCGGGCGCCGCGGCATGGCCCGGGCAGATCCAGAGCCTTTTGCCAAAGCGCATGGGTTCGAAGAACCTGAGCCATTCGCGTTCCCAGTCACGGTCACCCAGCGCCTCGATCGAATGCGCCGGCAGCACGTCGAGCCCGAGGCTCGCCGCGAGATCCGCCCGCAACGCGTCGAGGTCGGCGTCGGCGGCGAACAGCCCGGTGATGCGTGATTCCTGCCACAGCGGCGTTGCGCCGGGCCCGGGCTCGAGTTGCGGGTCGTCGCCTGCGTCAGTGAAAGTGATGGACTGTGCACCGTGTCGCGTGAGTATCGCCTCCACCGCGTCCGGATCCAGCCTGCCGATGTCCATGCTGAATTGTCGCCATGCGCGGGGCCCGGCGGTGTGCGCCATATCACACAAGTCCGAGGCGTTTCTCCAGGTAATGGATATCCGTGCCGCCCTGCTGGAAGGCTGTGTGCTGGAATATCTCCTGGTGCAGGGGCACGTTCGTCTTGATGCCCTCGATGACGATCTCGGTCAGCGCATTCTTCATACGCGCGATGGCGGCCTTGCGATCGGCGCCGTGGGTGATGAGTTTGCCGATCATCGAATCGTAGAACGGCGGTACGCGGTAGCCGCTGTAGACGTGGCTGTCGACCCGGACGCCGGGACCACCCGGCGCGTGCCAGAGCGTGATGAGCCCCGGCGACGGCATGAATTTCTTGGGGTCCTCGGCGTTGATCCGGCACTCGATCGCATGGCCCTGGATGCGGATGTCGTCCTGCGCGTAGGCCAGTTTCTCGCCGGCGGCGACGCGCAGCTGTTCGCGGACGATGTCCACGCCGGTGATCATCTCGGTAACGGGATGCTCGACCTGCAGGCGCGTGTTCATCTCGATGAAATAGAATTCGCCGTTCTCGTACAAAAACTCGAAGGTGCCCGCGCTGCGATAGCCCATTTCCTGGCAGGCGCGCACGCAGCGCTGGCCGATTTTCTCGCGCTGCTCGTCGGTGATGCCGGGCGCCGGCGCTTCCTCGATGACCTTCTGGTGGCGGCGCTGCATGGAGCAGTCGCGCTCGCCCAGGTGAATGGCGTTGCCGTGGCCGTCGGCGAGCACCTGGAACTCGATGTGCCGCGGATGCTCGAGATACTTCTCCATGTACACCGTGTCGTTGCCGAAAGCCGCCCGTGCCTCGGACTTCGTGACGGTAATCGCCGCCGTCAGCGATGCTTCCGAATGCACGACCCGCATGCCGCGGCCGCCGCCGCCGCCGGCCGCCTTGATGATGATCGGATAGCCGATGTCCCGGGCGAGGC
>JAWWBD010000118.1:0-9480 GCA_033721115.1 Woeseiaceae bacterium
AGGATCGAGGCTTGCTTGTCATTGCAGTTCCCTGGGAAGTTTTATTGTGTGGACGCGGGATGATAGGAGGGCAATGTGACAGTCTGATTGCCGATGAACGCTCACCGGCGCCGCATTTGCCGCCGCTACCGAAACCCGCGCGATGTTTTCGTGGCGTCAAAGTTAACGCGGCGAAAAGCCTTGTGCAATAAGCGCTTGCGCCTTGCCCGAGCGGCGCTCGGCGGCGGCTTCTGCGGGCCTGCCGGGGCCTGCCCTAGAAGCAGTGTGATCAAGCTTTTACAAGTTACTGTTTTCTAGTCGATTCGAGTTCGATCAGCAGCGGCAGGTGATCGGAGACGCCGCGCCCCGTCGCCGCGTCGTAGCGCAGCGGCGTGCCGGCAGGCGTCAGCTGGGCCGGATGGTCGGTGACCAGCCGCACCGACTCGGTGCGCAGGCGCCATGTGGTTTTTTCGCCACGTGCAGGCGCGAACAGGATCATGTCGAGAAACGACCAGTTGTCGTCCGGGGCGTAGTAATAGGTGCCCGGGCAGTCGCGGCAGAACTCGTGCGCGACGACCCAGTGCGGCTTGACGAGGCGTTCGACGACTCCGGTGTCGCGCATTTCCGTACTCGTCGTGTTGAAATCGCCGGCGGCGAAAGCGTAGCGGTCGTCCGGCAAGCGGTCGCGGAGTTCATTCAGGCGCTCGTAGGCGACGACGCGCATTTCCGGCGGGTGATACGGCGCCGGGAAATGCACGGCGAAGCCCGTCAGCTCCGCCCCGTCCGGCAGCATAAACGTCGCTTCGAGGATGCCGCGCGTGTCGCCTGCGCGGTCCGAATGATCGGGGAAGTCGATCTCGTGCAGCACGGGCTGCCCCGTTGCCGGCAGTCGCGATAGAAAGCCGACATCGACGCCTCGTGCGTCCTGGCCCTCGATCAGGATCGCCGGCCCGTAATTCAGGTCGAGCAGGTACGCGTAGCTCAGCTGGTCGAGCATGCTTGCATTTTCGACTTCCTGGAAGGCGATGATGTCGGGGCCTCGCCCGTCATCCACGGTGCGGATGACGGCCGCGATCGTCTCGAGCTTGTGCTCGATCACTGCGTCGCTCCAGTCGAGTGTCAGGCATCCCTTGCGCCAGGATTCGCGTTCGATCTCGTTGCAGGCCGCGATGTGATCCGGATGCTGCTTGTCCGCGAGCGGCAGATACTCCTTGTCATCCTTGCCCGGCGCATCGACGTTGTCGAACAGGTTCAGGACGTTGAAGGTCATGATCGAGACCGTCCGGGCCGGAGCCGTGGCCGGCTCGGCGGCGGCGGCCGTCGGCTCGGCTGCCCGATCGTCGGCACAGCCCGCCGCGATGAGTGCCAGTGCCAGCAGGCGAATGACGCGCGCGATTTCAGTTTTCGGTTTCATGCCCGTTGACTCCCTCGAGGTCGATGCGCAGGAGCGGCGCGCGCCGGCCCTCGGTCGTGACGAATGCGCTTGCCCCGTCCGCGCCGAGCGCAACCGATTCGGCGCCGGACAGCCGGCCGAGCGAGAGCCCGAGCGGCGGCCTGCGCAGCGCGTAGGCCCAGTTCTCGGCCTCTGCGCGTGAATAAATGTAAACGCCGCCGTAGGTCAGGATCATTGCCCGCCGGTTGTCGGCAGCGATCGACATGCCCGTCGGCTGCCAGTGCCAGTTGTCCGTCAGCGGCGCCCGGTTGACGTCCGCACGCGTGGGTTGCGGCAGGCTGTCGACGACGCCCAGGAATTCGGCCATGACCTGCCCGTCGGTGCCGGGCCGGAGCGGCAGCGCATACAGGCGCGGCGGCACGTCGCGCTTGGACAGGATAAGGATGCGGCGGTTGTCGACGTCCACGGCCGCGGCTTCCGCGTCGCGCGGCCCGTCCGGGTAGCTGAAGTCGATTTCCCACGCGATGTCCGTTTTGTCCGCTTCGGGTGCGGGTTCCTCGATGACGTAAATCGTGACGTCGCGGCGCCTCGCATCGTTGTCACCGATATCGGCGACGAGCAGCCAGGCGGTACCGTCGAGTACGAACGAGGCGGCATCCTCCCAGTCCCGGTGTCCCGCTTTCCTGATTTCGACCTTGCCGCGCTTGCTGCCGTCAAGCCCGAGGGCGAACACGACGGGTGGTCCGTCGTCGTTGACGGCCCAGAGCAGGCCGGGATCCCGGTTCGAGATTGCGAGCCCGCTGGCCTCGTCCAGCGAGTCGTAGGCCAGGCGCCCGGTCATGTCGATCGGTGACGCCCTGAGCGGCGCGCCGACCGGCTCGGTGCAGCCGGCCGCAAGCGCAAGCACGAGGATCATTAGACGCATGAGGGGCTGCCGCGGTAAGGTTGCCGAAAGCGTGAAGTGTGGCGCAGTCACACGCAAGAATCGAGGCCAATGGCGACCAAGCACATGAATGCGGCACCGGGCGACTTCGCCGCCACGGTGCTGATGCCGGGTGATCCGCTGCGCGCGAAATATATCACCGACACCTATCTCGAGGACGCGCGTCGCGTGACCGACGTGCGCAACATGTGGGGCTTCACGGGCAGCTACAAGGGCCGCCCGGTCTCGGTGATGGCCCACGGCATGGGTATTCCCTCGGCGTCGATCTACTGCACCGAGCTCGTCGAGGCCTACGGCGTGAAAAGGCTGATCCGTGTCGGGAGCTGCGGCACGACCCATCCGGACGTGAAGCTCCGCGACCTCGTCATCGGCATGGGCGCCTGCACCGATTCGGGTGTGAATCGCATGCGCTTCGGGGGCTACGACTACGCTGCCATTGCAACGTTTTCCCTCGTCGAGAAAGCCGTCGCGGCGGCCAGGGCTGCCGGTGTCCGCTATCACGTCGGCAACCTGTTCTCCGCCGACCTCTTCTACACGCCCGACACGGCGATGTTCGAGACCATGGCGCGCTACAATGTCTACGGCGTCGAGATGGAGGCAGCCGGCATCTACCCGATCGCCGCCGAGCACGGCGCCGAGGCGCTCGCGATCTGCACGGTCAGCGACGACATCGTCGGCGGCGATGCGCTGTCGACCGAAGACCGGCAGTCGACCTTCGACGAGATGATCCTGGTCGCGCTCGAGACCGTCGTCGCCAGCGACCACTAGAGGACGGTCCGCAGCATGGTGACCGCAATCGAAACGAGGACAACGCTCCCCGACCTCAGCCGGGTCACGGCGGTCGACGAGGTCGGCGTCAACGAGCGCGTCGCGCGCTTCCAGAGCCGGAGCATCAAGACCACGGCCAAGGTCGAGGCGCTGAAACTGATCCTCTCGATGATCGACCTGACGACGCTCGAGGGCGCCGACACGCCGGGCAAGGTGCGCCAGCTGTGCCAGAAGGCGATGCACCTGCACGACGCGATGCCGGGACTGCCGCACGTGGCGGCCGTCTGCGTCTACCCGACGATGGTGGGCGTGGCAAAAAAGGCGCTGGCCGGGCGCGACATCAACATCGCGTCGGTCGCCACGGGATTCCCGAGCGGCCAGGCGCCGCTGTCGGTCAAGCTCGACGAGACGCGGATGGCCGTCGAGGCCGGTGCCAGCGAGATCGACATGGTGATCTCGCGCGGCGCGTTCCTCGCGGGCGAGTACGCGCGGGTCTTCGACGAGATCGTCGCGATCAAGGAAGCGTGCGGTGAGGCGCACCTCAAGGTGATCCTGGAAACCGGCGAGCTCCGCACGCTCGACAACGTCCGTCGCGCCAGCGTGCTCGCGATGCACGCGGGCGCCGATTTCATCAAGACGTCGACCGGCAAGATCCAGCCCGCGGCAACGATGCAGGTGACGCTCGTGATGCTGCAGGCGATCCGGGATTTCTACTACGAGACGGGGCGCATGGTGGGTATGAAGCCGGCGGGCGGCATCTCGCGGTCGAAGCTCGCCGTGCATTATCTCGTCATGCTCAGAGAGACTCTGGGTAATGCCTGGATGACCCCCGAGTGGTTTCGCTTCGGGGCGAGTTCGCTCGCGAACGACGTGCTGATGCAGCTTAAGAAACAGGAGACGGGGGTGTACCAGTCTGCCGATTATTTTTCGCTGGATTGAATCGCGGCCATGGGCCGCTCCTACAGGCGCCCGGCGGCCATGGGCCGCTTTTACGGGCAGATCGCGGCAACGGGCCGCTGCTACGGGTAACACGTTATGGCGACACCGGAAAACAAGCTCGCTTTCGACGCCGGCTGGCAATACGCGCCGGCGCCGGAGAGCACCGACCATATTGAACTGCAGAAGAAGTACGAGCTCTTCATCGGCGGTGACTTCGTCGCGCCGGAAGAGGGTCGCTACTTCGAGACGGTCAACCCGGCGACCGAGGAACGCCTCGCCCGCGTCGGCCTCGCGACCGACGCAGACGTCGACAAGGCCGTCGCCGCGGCCCGCAGGGCCTTCACGGGCTGGAACCGGCTGAAGCCGGCCGAGCGCGGCAAGTTCGTCTATCGCATCGCACGAATTCTCCAGGAACGGGCCCGCGAGTTTGCCGTGATCGAATCGCTCGACGGCGGCAAGCCCATCCGGGAGTCCCGCGACGTCGACATCCCGCTCGCCGCGGCGCACTTCTTCTACTACGCGGGCTGGGCGGACAAGCTCGACTACGCGTTCCCGGGCCGGAAGCCCAGGCCGCTCGGCGTCGCCGGGCAGATCATCCCCTGGAACTTCCCGCTGCTGATGGCCGCCTGGAAGATCGCCCCGGCGCTCGCCTGCGGCAACACCGTGGTCCTGAAGCCGGCGGAGACGACGCCGCTGACCGCGCTGAAGCTGGCCGAAGTCATCGCCGATGCCGGGCTGCCGCCCGGCGTGGTCAACATCGTGACCGGCGCCGGCGAGACGGGTGCGGCAATCGTCAATCATCCGCGCGTCGACAAGATTGCGTTCACCGGCTCGACGGCCGTTGGCCGCATCATCCAGAAGGCCCTGGCGGGGACCGACAAGAAATACACGCTGGAACTCGGCGGCAAGGCGGCGAACATCATCTTCGCCGACGCGGCGCTCGACCAGGCCGTCGAGGGCATCGTCAATGGCATCTTTTTCAACCAGGGTCACGTCTGCTGCGCCGGTTCGCGGCTGTTCGTGCAGGAAGCGGTTGCCGACGAGGTCGTGGCCAAGCTCAAGGACCGCATGGAGACGCTGATCGTCGGCGACCCGCTCGACAAGAACACCGACATCGGCGCGATCAACTCGGCCGAACAGCTCGAGACCATCGAGCGCTACCTGGAGATCGGCCGCCAGGAAGGCGCCGAGGTTCACCAGAGTGCGTGCCCGGTACCGGAGCGCGGCTACTGGTGCCGGCCCACGCTGTTCACGGGCGTTTCGCAGTCGAACCGCGTGGTCCAGGAGGAGATCTTCGGCCCCGTACTCGCGATCCAGACCTTCCGCACCTTCGACGAGGCGCTCACGAAGGCCAACAACACGCCGTACGGACTGTCCGGCGGCGTCTGGACCGACAAGGGCGCCAAGATCTTCCGCATGACCCGCAGCGTGCGCGCGGGCGTGGTCTGGGCGAACACGTTCAACAAGTTCGACCCGACGTCGCCGTTCGGCGGCTACAAGGAATCGGGCGTCGGGCGCGAAGGCGGCCTGCACGGCCTCGACGCCTACCTGGACCTGGGAGCTTAAGATGGCGGCAAAGGCGAAAACTGCGGCGCGCCTGCCCGTCGCGAAGACCTACAAGCTCTACATCGGCGGCAAGTTCCCGCGGAGCGAGTCCGGCCGGTACTTCACGATCGAGGACAGGAAGGGCAGGGTGCTGGCCAACGTCTGCCGCGGCAGCCGCAAGGACTTCCGCGAGGCCGTCGTCGCGGCGCGCGAAGCCCAGGGCGGCTGGGCAGCGGCGAGCGCCTACCTGCGAGGCCAGATCCTGTACCGGATCGCCGAGATGCTCGAGGGCCGCCGGGCGCAGTTCGTCGACGAGCTGCGCCTGCAGGGCGTGACGTCGCGCGCAGCGGGCAAAGAAGTCGATGCGAGCATCGACCGGCTCGTCTACTTCGCGGGCTGGGCCGACAAGTACCAGCAGGTCTTCAGCGCGGTGAACCCGGTCGCATCCTCGCACTTCAACTTCTCGGTGCTGGAGCCGACCGGCGTCGTCGCGATCATCGCGCCCGACGACAGCGGTCTCCTGGGTCTCGTGTCCAACGTCGCCCCGACGGTCGTCGGCGGCAATACCTGCGTCGTACTGGCATCGGAGACGCTGCCGCTCACGGCGGTGAGTTTCGCCGAAGTCCTGCATGCCTCGGACGTGCCGGGCGGCGTCGTCAACATCCTGACCGGGCACCGCTCCGAGCTCACGAACCAGTTCGCCTCACACATGGACGTCAACGCGATCGTCTATTGCGACGCCGACCGCAAGGCCGCGGCGGCGATCCAGGAAACGGCGGCGGACAATATCAAGCGCGTGATCCCGCGGGTCGGGACCGACTGGTCCCGCGCCGACGCACAGCATCCGTACCTGATCCGGGATACCCAGGAGGTCAAGACCACCTGGCACCCGATCGGCGTCTGAGGCTTACCCGAAGTCCTCGGGCAGGCCCGGCTCGATGCGGGCGCCGACCTGCTGGATGACGCGCGTCGCACAGAAGGTGCCGAGCCGTGCGCATTCGCCGAGCGCCTTGCCGCGCGTCCAGCCGAACAGGAACCCTGCGCAATACGCGTCGCCTGCCCCGGTGGTATCGACGACCTTCTCGACCGGCGTCGCCGGCTGCGTGACGACCTCGCCGCTGTGCGTGATCACGGAGCCGTGCTCGGAGCGGGTCATGACGTGCAGTACGTCCGAGTCCCGGACGGCGGCGAGCGTAGCCTCGAAATCGCTGGTCTCGAGCAGCGCGTTGATTTCATCGTCGTCGGCGACGACGATGTCGACGCTGTCGTCGACGAGCGCCCGGAACGCATCGCGGTGGCGTTCGACGCAGTAGGAATCCGACAGCGAGAGCGCGACGGCGGTGTCCTGCGCGCGCGCGATCCGGATCGCTTCGGCTGCGAGATCCGGGCCTTCGGGCAGGTCCCAGAGGTAGCCCTCGAGCAGGATCACGCCGGGCGTGTCGACCGTGGCGGGCGTGATGTCGGCCACGCCCAGTTCCGTGCACGCGCCGAGGTAGGTGCACATCGTGCGCTGGCCGTCGGGCGTGATCAGCACATGGCTGCGCGCGGTCGGGAGACCCGAAGGTGCCGGCTCGAGACGGATATCGACGCCGAGCGAGCGCATGTCGTGGTTGAAGATCTCGCCGAGCTGGTCGTCGCGGACCTTGCCGATGTAGGCAGAGCGACCGCCGAGGTTGGCGAAATTCGCAATCGTGTTCGCCACGGAACCGCCCGACATTTCGGTCGCCGGCCCCATGGCCGAATAAATCTCGCCCGCGCGGCGTTCGTCGATCAGCGTCATTGCGCCGCGCGTGACGCCGATCTGCGCCAGGAATTCGTCGTCGACATGGGCGAGCACGTCGACGATGGCGTTGCTGATGCCGAGCAGTTCGATTCCGGAATTCATGGGTGCCTGGCCACGTCCAAAACGCCGCCAAGGGTAGCACCGTCGGCCGGTACGTGCGCGGGATTTGATGTGCTCCCGGGGCCACTGTATCGTCTCGCGTGACAAAGCCGGTCACGCACGTTTGCCGGCGGAGATTCCGATGAGAAAATCCGGGCGCCTGCTGATTCCGTTGACGCTGCTCCTGATCTACTACGCCTTCTGGATCGGCGCCACGGCGTTCCTGCTGATCCGTTTCCCCGCCCTGCACGAGTTCTTTCCGATCGGCGGGGTCAGCGAACTCGCGGCATCGCCGCGCGACACCTTCGAGCCGGTCTACACCAGCGTCTATGATACGGTGCTGACGCCCTACGGCCCGCTGCAACTCGCGATCGCGATCATCGGTGCCGTCATCCTCACGGTGCCGATTTCCTGGGTCTACTTCATCACGAGTCGCATGCGGCGCATCGACCAGTCGTTCCTGCAGACGATCATGATTCTCCCCGCAGTCGTAACCGGCATCACGATGATCGTCCAGAACAGTGTTGCGCTCGCATTCAGCCTGGCAGGGGTCGTCGCCGCGGTCCGGTTCCGCTTCACCCTCGCACAACCCTCGGACGCGATGTACATCTTCGTGGCGATCGGCATCGGGCTGGGGGCCGGAATCGGCGCGCTCGGCGTGTCCACGGTGATCTCGCTCAGTTTCGCACTGGCGACGCTGATCATCTGGCGCCTCGAGTACGGCAAGACGCTGTCGGGGCCGTTCCTCACCATGATGACCCGGCGCGATCCCGGCGAGGACGAGTACGATTAACCGGTCGGCGGAGTCGCTCGTGGACACGGCCAGGCCGGGGGAACGGGAGCAGAGCCTCCTCGTGGTTCACGGGCGCGACTTCAAGCCGGGTCCCGACCCTCTCTACGAGCTGGCTACGGCGGCATTCCGGGCCGGACTCGAGCGCGACTATCCGGATTGCATGGATCGTTTCGATGCCCTCACGGTACGGCTCGCTTACTACGGAGACCTGACCAATGCGCTGCTCGAGGGCAGGGGCAGGCACTATGACGAAGCGGTCGACATCGGCGATCGGGCCAACGTGCTGCACACGCTGAAAGCCGTCTCCGCACGCAAGCGCTTCGGCATCCGCCAGTACGACAACCTGCCGGGCAAGTCCGCGGTGCCGGAATTCATTGCGGACGTCGGTGCGCCGGTACTGGGAGCGCTCGGTCTGACGATGCGCGCGATCCGCTGGCTCTCGATCGATTTTCACGAATATCTCCGCGGCATGACGCATTATGCTTCCCAGGTCCGAAGCCGCGTTCGCACCGAATTGTGCGCGCTGCTCGATTCGGGCTCGCGCGTGATGCTCGTCGCGCACGGCACGGGTGCCGTCGTGGCCTACGACGTCCTGTGGCAACTGTCCCACGACGAGCGTTTTGCGCCGGACTACGGGCCCCGCAAGGTCGATACCTTCGTCACGCTGGGTGCGCCGCTCGGCAACGCCTCCATCCGCAGGCGGCTGCTCGCGACGCGGGATGCCACACAGCCCGACTTTCCGGCCAATGTGCTCTACTGGCACAACGTGTCGGCCGAGGACGATTACACCTGCCACGACAACACGCTGGCTGACGACTTTCGCAGGATGATGCAGGAACGAATGGTCAGCGCCGTGCACGACTACCGGATCTACAACCTGGCGGTTCGCTTCGGCCGCTCGAATCCGCACAGCTCGCTCGGCTATTACATTCACCCGCGGATGTCGAAGATCCTTGCGGACTGGCTGCTGACCGAGCCGGTCGGCCTCGTCGCGTGAGCGTTGTCCCGGCCTGACGGCGGGGAACCACCGCCGCGTTACGGCTTCATCTGCAGTCCCTGAGCAGGTTGCGCTCGATGTCGCGGGGCGATGCCACGTCCGCGAAGAAACTGTCGACGAATCGCACCTGGTCGCGGGTCTTGCCCGGCCGCAGGTGCTCCTGGCTGCGGATGAGCGCGTAGATCGCGTCGCGGTTCGCAACGAAGCGTTGCACCGCCTCGCCGACCCGGTCGTTGTACTG